>JAAEPF010000021.1 GCA_024222295.1 Actinomycetes bacterium | reverse complement strand
TCACCAGTCCCACCTTCGACGGCTCCCCCACAACGGTTAGGCCACCGGCTTCGGGTGTTACCAACTTTCATGACTTGACGGGCGGTGTGTACAAGCCCCGGGAACGTATTCACCGCAGCGTTGCTGATCTGCGATTACTAGCGACTCCGACTTCATGAGGTCGAGTTGCAGACCCCAATCCGAACTGAGACCGGCTTTCCGAGATTCGCTCACCCTCACAGGCTCGCCACTCTCTGTACCAGCCATTGTAGCATGCGTGAAGCCCTGGACATAAGGGGCATGATGACTTGACGTCATCCCCACCTTCCTCCGAGTTGACCCCGGCAGTCTCTCACGAGTCCCCGCCACTACGCGCTGGCAACATAAGCCACGGGTTGCGCTCATTGCGGGACTTAACCCAACCTCTCACGACACGGGCTGACGACAGCCATGCACCACCTGCACACAGGCCACAAGGGAAACCACATCTCTGCAGTCGTCCTGTGCATGTCAAACCCAGGTAAGGTTCTTCGCGTTGCATCGAATTAATCCACATGCTCCGCCGCTTGTGCGGGCCCCCGTCAATTTCTTTGAGTTTTAGCCTTGCGGCCGTACTCCCCAGGCGGGGTACTTAATGCGTTAGCTGCGCCACTAAATCTTTTACACCAGATCCAACAGCTAGTACTCATCGTTTACAGCATGGACTACCAGGGTATCTAATCCTGTTTGCTACCCATGCTTTCGCTCCTCAGCGTCAGTACCAGCCCAGAGCGCCGCCTTCGCTGCCGGTGTTCTTCCTGATATCTGCGCATTTCACCGCTACACCAGGAGTTCCACGCTCCTCTACTGGACTCTAGTCACAGCAGTATTGAGTGGCCTCTCCGGGTTGCGCCCGGAGCTTTCACACCCAACTTACTGAACCGCCTACGAGCTCTTTACGCCCAATGAATCCGGACAACGCTTGTCCCCTACGTATTACCGCGGCTGCTGGCACGTAGTTAGCCGGGACTTCTTCTGCAGGTACCGTCATTTTCGTCCCTGCTGAAAGCGGTTTACAACCACTAGGGCTGTCATCCCGCACGCGGCGTCGCTGCGTCAGGCTTTCGCCCATTGCGCAAGATTCCCTACTGCTGCCTCCCGTAGAAGTCTGGACCGTGTCTCAGTTCCAGTGTGGCTGATCGTTCCCTCACACCAGCTACCCGTCGTTGCCTTGGTGGGCCGTTACCCCGCCAACTAGCTGATAGGCCGCGAGACCCTCCCAGAGCGAAATTCTTTCTTCCGTCGACCATGCGGTCATCGGAAGGTATGCGGTATTAGCCCGAGTTTCCTCGGGTTATTCCCCACTCCAGGGTAGGTTTCTCACGTGTTACTCACCCGTTCGCCACTCGATCTTCCGGGAGCAAGCTCCCATGGATCTCGTTCGACTTGCATGTATGAGGCGCGCCGCCAGCGTTCGTCCTGAGCCAGGATCAAACTCTCCGTCAGAGATCTCGGACCAACACCACGAGGGCGCTGGCCTTTCGATCAGGAGAGCCGGCTTCGGGTCGAAACCCTCAGCCAACTGGCACAGACTTACAGCTAGCTCGGGATTGCTCCCGAATATCTGTCCGAATGTGCAAAAAGCATTACTTACTTTGAATTGACAGGTGATCGAACCGGTGAACCGGCGCGATCTCCCGCACTCGCCTTTTGGCATCCTGTCTTCCGTTGTCAAGAAGCGCCGGCGTCTCTGGGAGATGCCAACTCGGAACTTGCGCACGCCGGCAGGGCTTAGCCTGCGGGCCGTACTTCAGGGGTTCCGTGCCTCGTTCCGGCGGCTCAGCCGTCCGTGCGAGGCGAAGAGTTACTTTACGGGTTTCCGGTAGTCGGGTCAACTCCGGAGTCTGCGACGGCTGTCACAATCCTGAGAGTCCGCTGCCGGGCCGCCGTTCACGGCTCAACCACCACGAGATGATGCTTGTTCTTGCCTTTGCGGAGCAAGACGTAGCGGCCGTGCAGCAGGTGGACCTGCCCCAGCGCCGGCTCCTCGAGCGACGCCACCGGTGCCTGGTTGAGGTAGTGCCCGGCTGCGTTCTTTCGCACCTCGCCCTTCGACCGGGCCAGCCCGGTGCGCACGAACAGTTCGTACAGGTCCGTGTCGGCCAGCTCCGCCACGCCGACCCGTGTGGTCGGCACCTCCCCGTCGAGCAGCTCGAAGGCTTCGGCTGCCGCTTCCTCGACCGCTGACCCGAACAGCACGGCGGAAGCGGCCTCGATCGCCTCGATCACGCCTGGGCCGTGCACCAGCGAGGTGATCTCCTGGGCCACACGGCGTTGGCCAGCGCGGCGCTCCGGGGCGGCCTCATGGCCCGCAACGACCTCGAGGCACTCCGGCACGGACACCGTGGTGAGGCGCAACATCAGCGGCGCCACGTCGTCGTCGGCCACGTTGAGGAAGTACTGGTACATCCTGTAGGGGCTGGTGCGCTCGGCCGACAGCCACACGTTGTCGCCCTCGGACTTGCCGAACTTGGTTCCATCGGCGCGCACGATCAGCGGCGCAGTAAGGCCGTGCACGGTGTCGCCCGTGCGCCGACGCACCAGGTCCACACCGGTCACGATGTTGCCCCACTGGTCGGATCCGGCCACCTGCAGGTCGACTCCGTGCTCCACGTGCAGGTGCAGGAAGTCGTTGGCCTGCAGGAGCATGTAGGAGAACTCGGTGAACGAGATCCCCGACTCGCGGGTGAGGCGGTTCCTGACCGAGTCGCGGGCCATCATCGTGTTGACCGTGACGTACTTGCCCACGTCGCGAAGGAACTCGAGCACCCCCACCCCGGCGGTCCAGTCGCGGTTGTCGACCAGGGTGGCCGCAGCGTCGCCGTCGAAGTCGAGGAAACGCTGCAGCTGGGCGCCTATCGCCACCCGGTTGGCGTCGAGCACGTCCGCATCGAGGAACTGGCGCTCCTCGGTCTTGCCGCCCGGATCACCGATCATCCCCGTGGCGCCGCCCACCAGGGCGAAGGGCGGATGCCCCGCTGCCTGGAACCGGGCCAGCATCATGATGGCCTGGAGGTTGCCGATGTGCAGCGAGTCGGCGGTGGGGTCGAAGCCGCAATAGAGGGGAGTGGGCGATGCCAGCCGGGAGGCCAGCTCGCTGCGGTCGGTGTGGTCGTGCACCAGACCGCGCTCGCCGAGCTCTCCCAAGAGCTCCTCACCACCGATCGACACCGACATCGTCATTCCTCCGACTGGAGTGGCTGTCCGCCACACGGGCAACTGGCGCGGCGTCACGCCGCTGCACGGCGGACAGTACAGGCTCCGGATCGGCCCGGGTCCACCTTGTTCGCGCCCCAGCAGATGCTCAGGGAGTGACATCGGGACGCGTGGCTCCAGCAGCCACAATGGACAGATGGCATCGGGAGGCCGCCGCAAGGGCAGGCTCACAGCGGTAGTGGTCGTCGCGACCACCCTCGTGGCCGCCGCGTGCGCGAACACCCACGAGCGCCCGCCGGTGAGGTTCCCACCCAACGCGGCGCCATCGCTGATAGTCGACTCCCAGGGGCGCCCGATCACCTCGATCGCGGATGAGAACCGCCAGAGCGTGCCGCTGTCGAGCATCCCGGTCACCATGCAGCAGGCCATCGTGGCTATCGAGGACGCCTCGTTCTGGACCCACAACGGGGTGGACGTGAAGGCGATCGCCCGTGCCGCCGACGCCAATGCCGAGGCCGGCGAGGTCTCCCAGGGCGGCTCCACCATCACCCAGCAGTACGTGAAGAACGCCCTGTTGGACGACGAACGCACGATCAGCCGCAAGGTCGAGGAGGCGGCGCTCGCCATGGCCGTGGAACGCGCCTACTCCAAGGAAGTCATCCTCGAGCAGTACCTCAACACGATCTACTTCGGTTCCGGCGCCTATGGCGTGCAAGCGGCAGCACTCGACTTCTTCGGAGTGCCCGCATCACAGCTGACGCTGGCCCAGTCGGCCCTGCTTGCCGGAGCGGTGCAGTCCCCCACCCGCTGGGATCCGCGGATCAACCCGGAGAACTCGACCAGCCGGCGCAATCTGGTGCTCGCACGCATGGAGGAGGAGGGCTACATCTCCCCGGAGCAGGAAGCCTCCGCCTCAGCCGAGCCCCTCGGGGTCGTCGACGAGGTCGATTCCCCCGAACAGGTGCGATATCCGGCCGCCCACTTCGTGGAGGAAGTGAAACGCTGGCTGCTGCACGAATCAGATGCGATCGGCGACAACCAGGCCGAGCGCTACAACAACCTGCTGCGCGGCGGGCTCACGATCACCACGACGATCGACCTGGACATGCAGGCCAAGGCGGAGGCCGCCATCAACGAGGTCCTGCCGAACATGGGATCCAACCCGAAGATCCCCGATGCAGCCCTCACCACGATCGACCCAGCCACCGGGTACATACGAGCGATGGTCGGCGGCCGCGATTTCTGGGGCGAGCATCCCTACGCCAAGCTCAACCTCGCTGAGGGCTCGGGCCGGTCCACCGGCTCGGCATTCAAGCCGATCGTGCTGGCCACCGCCCTGTCCAACGGCGTCCCGCTCGACAGGGTCTACGACTCGCCGTCGGGCAAGACCTTCAGAATCCCCGGTGGCGAGCCCTGGAGCGTCAAGGGCGGCGGCGGACTCGGGCGGGCCAACATGGCGCAGTGCACCCAGGCGTCCTCCAACACCTGCTACGCCGGCATCGTGCTCGACCCCGATGTCGGCCCGGAGGACTCCGCCGAGATGGCGACCCAACTGGGCATCACCAGCACCCAGATCGGCACTGCCCCGTCGATGGTGCTGGGTGCCTACAACGCAACCGTGCGTGACATGGCATCGGTATACGCGACCTTCGCCAATGGCGGCGTGCACGTGCCACCGGTCTACGTGACCAAGGTGGAGCGAGCCGACGGCACGGTGCTCTACGAACATGAACACGCCCAGGCCAAGGTGCTGGAGCCCGAAGTGTCGCGCGTCGTCAATGGCATCCTCCCGCTCGTCATCGAGGGTGGAACGGGCAAGAAGGCCGCCATCGACTGGCCGGCGGGCGGCAAGACGGGGTCCGCCCAGGACAACAGCGACGCCTGGTTCACCGGGTTCACCCACCAGCTCGCCACAGCGGTGTGGGTCGGCTTCAGCGAGCCCAGGCCGAGGTCCAACGGGCAGCTGGGGCTGGTGCCCCTGCGACCACCCAACACACCCAGGACCGTCTGGGGCGGTGAGTACCCGGCTGAGATCTGGGCGGAGTTCATGACGCTGGCGATGGACGGACTTCCACAGGATCCGCTCAACGCACCGCTGCCGCCACCCACCACCACGACCACCTCGCCCTCCCCGCCTGACATCCTCGACCCCCTCGAGCAAGCCCGTACCCGCACCGCTCGTGTGCCCGATGTGGTGAACATGATCGAACGCAACGCCACGGCATCGCTGCGCAGGGCAGGGTTCGCGGTGGAGGTGGCGATCGTCGACCTCGGCGAAGAGGCAATGCCGGGGCGCACGGTCGTGCAGTCGCCGCCGTCGGGCGCGGAGATGACACCCGGCAGCACCGTCTGGCTGGAGGTCACGAAGGGATCGCCCGCCTCACGCACGCCGATTCCCGATGTGCGCGGATACGGGACCGGACAGGCCGTCGAGGAACTCGAGGCGCTCGGCTTCGAAGTCACGACCCGACTGGTTGCACCGCCCGAGGGCACGCTGTCGCCTGCCGGGGTGCCATACGAGGGTGGACAGGTGTGGGCGACTTCGCCCGCGATCGGTGAGTTGGCGCCTGACGGTGCCGTCGTACTGGACTATGCGCCGGAGCCAGCACCTCCGACGACCACGACCACTGCGGCAGCCACGCCAGAGGACTGAGTGCCAGGTGCCAGAGACACCCATAGCCACACCCGAACCCGAGCAATCCACCGCCAGTCGGCCACGCCGCCGAGCGGTGTTCGTGCTCGTGGCGCTGTTCACGATCGGCTCGTTCGCGATGTGGATCTGGATCCTGTTCCTCTATGACCCGGGCCTGCTCATCGATGAGCTGGAAGACAAGACCTTCCCGACCGAGGCCGAAGTGGTGTGTGCCGCTGCGGTCGAACAAGTGGACGCACTCCCCACCGCCCAGACGGCCGTCACGGCAACCGAGCGCGCAGACGTGGTCGACGAGGCCAACGCGATCCTGGCGGCGATGGTCGCCGAACTGCGACCACTGGCCCCCGGTGAGCCGCGCGAGGCGAGCGAGGCGGTCAACGAGTGGCTGGATGACTGGGAGGTCCACATCGGGGACCGTGAAGGCTACGCAGCACGGCTGCGAGATGACCCCGAGGCCCGATTCACAGAGACTACGAAGGCCGAGAAACAGCTCTCACGTGCGATCGACAGCTTCGCAGCGGTCAACCGGATGACTTCGTGTGAGACCCCCGGCGACGTCGGCTGAACGCCTCCAGGCCCGCAGCGGCGAGGCGGATGATCCCTTCTTCGTCAGCAAGGTCCGCCAGCTCGTCGGGAGTCACCCAGCGCAGTTCGAGGGATTCGTGGTTGCCCGACTCGACCGCATCCGGCGGCGCGACCACCACGTAGCGCACGTCCAGATGAAGGTGGTTGCCGAGGTCGTCGCCGTGATCGACCTCGTGGATGTCGACGTCCACTGCCGGCACCATCACCTCGAGGCCGTCGATCCCGGTCTCCTCGGAGGCTTCCTTCAGCGCAACACCCGCGAGCTCGTGGTCGCCGTCTGCATGTCCACCGGGCTGCAGCCACCGTCGCAGCTTGGCGTGCATGAGCAGCAACACCCGCTCACCCCTTGCGTCGACGACCAGCGCCGATCCCGTGAGGTGGCCCGGCGCCGTGGTGCGGTCGGCAAGCGCCTCTCCGTGCTCGTCGAGCAGCCTGACGACCCGGTCACGGTCGGCGAACACCCGGTCGTCGGGCAGGACCGCTTCTTGCAGGCGCACACGCGAGCGCTGCGGGTCACGGCTGGGAGCCAGGCGGGGATCGTCGGCACCCATGAACTCGAAGTCAGTCATCTCGACACATACTCGCTTCCATGCACCCAGAAGCGCCACGGTCGGTGCGTGGCCCGCGAGATCCCTACCCTCGGCCCGGTCGCCACGTGTTGCACCGGCCCGGCGGCTGCGAGCAGGGCCACCGCCGAGCGCGGGTCGCACACGTCGAGGCCGTCGTGTTGCAGGCCGATGCCGAGAGCCTCGCACAGCTTGCCGGGCCCGTTGGCCAGGTCCCGCTCCCGACGTGCAGCCGGGCGGTCCTGCCACATCGACTCGATGCCGCCAACCGGCTCGATCGCACGCAGTAGGACGGCTTGGCCCTCCCCCTCCGCTCCCGTGGCGAGGTTGGCGCACGTGTGAATCCCATAGGACCGGTAGCAGTAGAGGGTGCCGGGCCGGCCGAACATCGACTCGTTGCGCTCCGTGCGGCCCTGGTAGGCATGGCTGGCCGGGTCGTCCGCGCCGCCATAGGCCTCCACCTCGACCACCCGCCCACAACGCCGCCCGACGCACAGGGTCGCGCCCAACAGCCGTGGAGCCACCTCCGTCGCGTGACCTGCAAGCGCCGTGCGCGGAATTGGCTGCCGATCCTGCACGCCGGAGGCACCCAAGGCTGCGCCGCTACCCACCCGGCTCAGTGATGGCCCACGAGGCCTGTGGGCACCATCACTGTCTCACCCATCGCCACGACCACCTCGGGCGGGGTGACCATCGGTTCGTGGGTGGCGCTGTCGACCGACACGTACGTGATCACCAGGTCCGCCACCCGCCGGTCCCCCACCCTCAGGCGGTAGGACACGTCGAAGCTGGTGCGGCCCCAGCGGCTCACACCGCAGTGCACGCTGAGCGTCTCGGGCCAGCGGGCGGGGCCGTGCCAGTCGATCGAGGCCCGCTTGAGCATCACGTCCCAGGTGGTCACCCAAGGTGACTCCCCGGCTCCCTCAACGGGCAGCGAGCGCACCCAGTGATCGAGCGCGAAGTCCACGAACGTGAGGTAGTGGGCGTTGTAGACGATCCCCTGCTGGTCGCACTCGACGTAGCGGATCTCGATGTCCTTGGTGAACCGGGCCACTTCGGCCAGCGGCTCCAGTTCGTCGGTCACGACCGGTCCCAGCGGGCCACTTCGGCCTCGACGGCTCGGGCCAGCCGGGCCCGCTGGTCGGCCACCGGCTTGGGTCCAGCACCGCCGGGCGTGGTGCGCCGCCGCACCACAGCCCCCGGCTGGAAGAGCTCCACCGCCCGTGCACCGAGGTGCGGCTCTGCGGCCACCAGGTCCGACAGCGCCACGCCCTCGTCGAGCGAGCGGCGCACGAGCGTGCCGACGGTTGCATGCGCCTCGCGAAACGGCACTCCGTCGGACACCAGCATCTCGGCGAGGTCGGTCGCCGCCGAGTTGGGCGAGTCGGCGGCCGCCGCCATCGCGTTGCCGTTGAATTGGATTGTGCGGTAGAGGCCGGCCATGGCACCCAGGCCGAGGCGCACGGTGTCGAGCGCGTCGAACAGCGGCTCCTTGTCCTCCTGGAGGTCACGGTTGTAGGCCAGCGGCAGGGACTTCATCGTGGCCAACAGCCCGGTGAGGTCACCGATGATCCGCCCCGCCTTGCCGCGTGCGAGTTCGGCGATATCGGGATTCTTCTTCTGCGGGAGCATCGACGAACCAGTTGCGAACGCGTCGTCGAGCCTGGCGAAGCCGAACTCGTCGCTGGTCCAGAGCACCACTTCTTCGCCCATGCGCGACAGGTGCAGCCCCACCATCGTGAGCACGAACAGCGTCTCGGCCACGAAGTCGCGGTCGGATGTGGCATCGAGGGAATTTTCGAACCTGGCGGCGAAGCCCGCTCTGGCGGCCACGTCGTCGGGGTCCAGCGGGAGCGACGAACCTGCCAGCGCTCCGGCGCCCAGCGGCGACACGTCGACGCGACCCCGGCAGTCGGCCAGCCGATCCAGGTCGCGCAGCAGCGCCCAGGCATGGGCCATCAGGTGGTGGGCCAGCAGGACGGGCTGCGCCTGCTGCAGGTGGGTATAGCCAGGCAGGTACAGCGGCTGGCCGTCGGGCCCTGCTCCCTCTGCTGCGCCCGCCTCGTCGGCCCGGTCCGCCAGGATCCCCACCAGATCGAGCACCCGCGACGCAATCATGTCGATCTCGCTGCGCAAGTGGTGGCGGAATGCCGTTGCCACCTGGTCGTTGCGCGAGCGGCCCGTGTGGATCTTCCCGCCCGCGGAGCCCACCAGCTCCGTGACCCGGCGCTCGATCGCCGTGTGGATGTCCTCGTCGGAGTCGACGAACTGCAGCGATCCGTCGCGGAACTCCATCTCGACCGCGTCGAGGCCACCGAGCACCTCGCCGAGTTCGGCCTCATCCAGCAGACCCGCATTGTGAAGCCCGCGCGCGTGGGCCTTGGAACAGGCGATGTCCGAGAAGATCAGCCTCTGGTCATAGGACAGGCTCTCGGTGAACTCGATGAGTTCCGCCGCAGGTGCGGATTCGAACCTGCCGTGCCACAGGTGACCCCGGGGGTCGTCGTCGCTCACTTGGACCCCGGCCCCTGGATGCCCGACCAGGTCTGCACACCCAACCCCCAGAGACGAACGAAGCCCTCTGAGTCGGCATGGCGGAACCTGTCGGCTGCGTCGTAGGTGGCGAGGCCGTAGTCGTAGAGCGATTTCGGTGCGCGACGCCCGGTCACGTAGCACTGGCCGGGCTCCAGGTGCAGCCGCACCTCACCTGTCACCGGCTCCTGTGAGGCGTCCACGAACGCGTCGTAGGCCTCCTTCAGCGGCGAGAACCACAGGCCGTCGTAGACCAACTCGGCATAACGGTGCTCCATGCGGAACTTCTCGCGCTGCAGGTCGCGCTCGAGCGTGATCGACTCGAGGTCGGCGTGGGCCAGCATGATCGCGAGTCCGCCCGGCGCCTCATAGGTCTCGCGGCTCTTGATGCCCACGCGGCGGTTCTCGACCATGTCGAGCCGACCCCAGCCATAGGAGCCGACTCTCTGGTTGACCGCTGCGATGAGTTCGTGCAGGGGCATGGCCTCGCCGTCCACCGCCACCGGGACACCGCGCTCGAAGGCCAGCACCAGGTCCGTCGGCTCGGTAGCGGTCTGCTTCGTCATCTCCCAGACCCCCTCTGGCGGCTCGGCCCAGGGATCCTCCATCTCACCGCACTCGATGGCACGGCCCCACAGGTTGTCGTCGATGGAGTACAGCTTCTCCTTGGTGGCCCCCACCGGGATGCCGTGCTCCGCCGCATAGTTGATCGAGTCCTCGCGGGTGAAGCCCCAGTTCCGCACCGGTGCGAGAAGTTCGAGCTCTGGCGCGAGGGCCATCGACGACACCTCGAAGCGCACCTGGTCGTTGCCCTTGCCGGTGCAGCCGTGTGCAATGCCGTCGGCGTCGTACTTGCGGGCCATCTCGACCTGGTGCTTCACGATGAGCGGACGACTCAACGCCGACACCAGGGGGTACTGCTGCTCGTAGAGGGCGTTGGCCTTGATGAGCGGAGCGATGAAGTCGCGAGCGAACTCCTCGCGCAGGTCGAGCTCCTCGTACGCGATGGCGCCGGCACCGAGGGCCTTTTCACGGTTGCCCTCGAGCGTGCCCTCCTGGCCAACGTCGGCGGAGAGGCAAACGACCTCGACACCCATGTTCTCGATCATCCAGCGCACTGCCACGGAGGTGTCGAGGCCTCCTGAGTACGCCAGCACAACTCGCTTCGCCATTTCGGGGAAATCCTTTCGGTATGGGCTACAAGAGCCCCGGTGCAGCGTCGCGCCTCACTGGAGTCCTGCCAACTCACGCAGGCGCGACAGGACCGCGGCGCCCTTGCGGGACGCGGCGATCACAAGAATGGTGTCGTCACCCGCGACGGTGCCGAGCACGTGCGTCAGGCCGTTGCGGTCGATCGCGGAGGCCACCACGTGCGCGGAGCCCGGCGGCGTGCCGAGTACCACCAGGTCACCCGAGCGGTCGCCCTCGACCACCCAGTCCGACAACACCCGCCGCAGATGGTCCACCGGTGCGACCTGGGACCGTGGCAGCTCGGGAATCGCGTACACGGTTTCTCCGCCCGGCACGCGCACCTTGATGGCGCCGAGCTCCTCGAGGTCGCGCGACACCGTCGCCTGGTTGACGCTGACGCCGGCGTCGCCGAGCAGTTCCACCAGGTGGGCCTGGCTGGCGACCTCGTTCTCCGCGAGCATGTCGGCGATGCGGTGCTGGCGTTGCGCCTTGGAAGCCATCAGGCCGCCTTCCCGCCAGTAGCGGCGGCACTGCAGATGGCGCCAACCCCTGCATCGATCTCGTCGTCGCTGATCAGCAGGCTGGGGGCGAGCCGCAGCGCCGTGGGCGTGACCGCGTTGACCACGACCCGTGTGCCGTGCTTGCCGGCGAGCAGATCGGCGGCAACGTCGCCCGCCAGCCGCCCCTCGGGCAGGTCGAGCTCAACCGCCAGCAACAGCCCCGCACCACGCACCGCTGCAACGCCGGGTGAACCGGTGAGCGCATCGGTGATGCGGCCACCGGCACGCTCCGCACGCGTCGGCACGTCCTCTGCCTCCATCACGTCAAGCACCGCCCGCGCAGCTGATGCGGCCAGCGGCTGGCCGCCGAAGGTGGTGGCGTGGTCGCCGGGCTCGAACACACCCGCCACGTCCCGCCTCGCCCAGCAGGCACCGATCGGCACGCCGTTGCCGAGCGCCTTGGCCATCGTGACCACGTCGGGCTTCACCCCGCTGCGCTGGTGGGCGAACCACGCCCCGCATCGACCAAGGCCCGTCTGGACCTCGTCGAACATGAGCAACACCCCGCGTTCATCGCACAGGGCCCGCACCTCGTGCAGGTACTCCGCTGAGGCCGGGTTGACCCCGCCTTCACCCTGCACGGCTTCGAGCAGCACCGCGGCGACCGTGTCGTCGAGCTGACGCTCCAGGTCCGCGCTGTCCATCCAGGCCGCATGCCGGAAACCCTCCGGCAGCGGCTGGAAGGTCTCGTGCTTGGCCGGCTGCCCGGTGGCGTGCAGGGTGGCCAGCGTGCGGCCGTGGAAGCTGCCGAATGCGCTCAGGACCACATGGCGGCCCCGTCCTCCGAATCGCCGGGCCAACTTGATGGCAGCCTCATTGGCCTCGGCGCCCGAATTCGAGAAGAAGACCTGCCCGTCGCCGCCCAGCAGACGGTCGAGCGTGGCGGCCACGACCTCGTTGTGCTCGGTGCCGTAGAGATTGGACACATGCAGCAGCTTGCGTGCCTGCGTCGAGAGGGCCTCGGCCACCGCCGGATGGGCGTGGCCGAGCGAAGTCACCGCAAGGCCGCTGAGCAGGTCGAGGTACTCGTTGCCTGCATCGTCGAAGAGGTGGCTGCCCTCGCCGCGCACGAACGTGACCTGCGGCTCCGGGTAGGTCGGCATCAGGTGGCTGGTCATGGCCGCTGCACCTCCCCACCGTCCTGTGCCGCCCGCTCGACCATTGTGCCCACGCCGGCGTCTGTGAACAGCTCGAGCAGCAACACGTGTGGCAGCCTGCCGTCGATCAGGTGCACGGAACCGACACCGGACTCGACAGCTTCGGCACAGCCAGCCATCTTCGGGACCATCCCCTCCGAGATCGACCCGTCCGACACCATCGCCCGGATCCCGTCGGGGTCCACCCTGGGCACCAGCGAGTCGGGATCGTCGGCGTCGGCCAGCAGGCCCGGCACGTCGGTGAGGAACATCAGCTTCTCGGCGCCCAGCGTGCGCGCCACGGCCGTGGCGGCGTCATCCGCGTTGATGTTGTAGGTCTGGCCCTCGTCATCGACTCCGATGGTGGCAAGCACCGGTACCAGGTCCATCGAGAGCGTGCGCTCGATCAGAGCGGGGTGCACCTCGGTGACCGCACCCACGTAGCCGAGTTCGGGGTCATGCGCCTCGGCCTTGAGCATCGACGCGTCGGTCCCCGACAGACCCACGGCCACCGGGCCGTTGGCGTTGAGCGCAGTGACGATGTCGGAGTTGACCTTGCCGATCAGCACCATCTGGGCGACTTCCAGCGTCTCCGCGTCGGTTACGCGGCGACCCTCCACGAAGGTGGACTCGCGCCCGAGGCGTTGCATCCACTCGCCGATCTGCGGGCCGCCGCCATGCACCACGACGGGCCGCATGCCGACGCGGTGCATCCACACGATGTCGGAGGCGAAGCTGTCGAACAGGTCGGGGCTGGTCATGGCGTTGCCGCCGAACTTCACGACGACCACCGAGCCCCTGAACCGCTCGATGTACGGCAGTGCCTGCAGCAGCACGTCGACCGCCACTGCCGGATCCTTGCGGGGATCGACGTGTTCGGAACTGCCTGGCGCGCTCATGGGTACAGCCCTGCTGTTGTGAGGCCGGTGGACTCGTCGAGGCCCAGCAGCAGGTTCATGTTCTGAACCGCGGCCGACGAGGCGCCCTTGCCAAGGTTGTCGATTGCGCCGATGGCGAGCACCGTGGAGGTCCGCTCGTCATAGCGGGCGGTCAGGTGCACGGCGTTGGTGCCGAGCGTGGCCTTGGTCGACGGCGACCGGTCGGAGACGACCACGAATGGCTCGTCGGCATAGAAGTCGGCTATCGCGCCCATGACCGTGTCGGTTTCGATTCCACCCGTCGCAGGACGGGCGGTGCATGTGGCCAGGATGCCCCTGTTCATCGGCACCAGGTGTGGCGTGAACAGCACCGTGGCGTCGAGGTTCATGTCCATCTCGGCGGTGTGACGGTGGCTGAGCAGGCCGTAGGCGCTCACATCCTCGTCAACGGCACAGAACGTGGTGTTGGGCTTCGGGGGCCGACCCGCGCCCGACACGCCCGACACGGCGTTGACCACGATGCCTGCGGTCTCGACCAGCCCGGCGCGGACCAGGGGGGCCATGGCGAGGCTGGCAGCTGTCGGGTAGCACCCGGGATTGGCGACGGCGTCCGCCGCCACGATGTCGGAGCGGTTGAGTTCCGCCAGCCCGTAGGCAAAGCGGCCAAGCAGTTCGGGGCATGTGTGCGCCTCGCCGTACCACTGCTCGTAGGCGGCCGGGTCGGCGAGCCGGAAATCGGCCCCGAGGTCGACGACCTTCACGCCCGCCTCCAACACGGTGGGCATGAGGGCCTGTGACGCGCCGTGGGGCAATCCGAGGAACACCGCCTGGACCTGCCCGAGCAGGGCGGGGTCCCACTGGTCGAACTGCCGACCCGGATACGCGGCGGCAAGGCTCGGGTAGAGCGCAGCGATCTCGGTGCCGGCCTGGGAGTCACCGGTGGCGAACACCACCTCGAGGTCGGGATGACCCGCGCACAGGCGCAGCAGCTCGGCCCCGGTGTAGCCCGATGCTCCTATGATTCCGATCGCGGTCATGGGCATGCACTGTAGCGCATACTCATGCATTCCGCCCAAGACATGCCCCGGAGCCCGCCGGGCCGGTGGTCCTACTCCCTCAGCGACGCGGCGTGGGTCTGCTCCACCGCGTCGATGATCGACGACCGCAGCTCACCCACTTCTGAGTCGGTCAGCGTTCGGTCCACTGCACAGAAGCGCACCCGGTAGGCGAGCGAACGGCGGCCCTCGCCCAGCGAATCCGCGCGGAACACGTCGAACAGCTCGACATCGGAGACCAGGTCGCCCCCGGTTGCTCGGATCGTGGTTGCCACCGAGGCCGCCGGCACCACCTCGTCGACCACGAACGCGAAGTCCACGTCACTCGACGGGAACCGGCTCACGGGCTGTGCAGTGGTGACCGACTCCGGCATGGCCAGCAGGTGGTCCAGGTCGAGCTCGACGAGCGCAACCCGCTCGTCGATGCCACACGCCTCGGCCACTGCCGGGTCGATCTCGCCGACCGCGCCGATGTCGACGCCGGCAACCTCGACCACCGCCCCCCTGCCCGGATGCATGCCCGCCAACTCCTCGGCGCGCAGCACCACCGGGCCCGCACCCGCTGCATCCAGCACGAGCTCCAGCAACTCGACGGCTTCAGAAGCCTCCGCTCCGGCCAGCACTGCAGCCGCGAACTCGCGCTCGCCGGCCAACACCCGGCCGAGGCCCGCGGAACGCTCCACGTCGACCACCAGTTCGCCGGGGCCGAACAGCCGCCCGATCTCGAAAAGGCGGACACCCGTCGTGCGCCTCGCTGCGTTGTAGGCGACAGACGACAGCAGCCCGGGCCGTGGCGAAGTGCGCAGCACGGACTCCTCGGCGGCGAGCGGATTGGCCAGCTTGAGCCCGCCGGGGTCCAGCCCGCAGCGCTCCAGGTCGCCTGGAGCGAGGAACGGCATCGGCATGGCCTCGGACAGGCCCGCACCCACGAAGGCCGAGCGGATTGCACGCCTGCGTCGCTGAGGCTCGGACAGGTGGCCACCCTTGGGTGAAGTCGGCACGGTCTTCGCGATCCGCGACAGGCCGTACATGCGGCCGACCTCCTCGATCACGTCGATCTCCGAGGTGGAGTCGATCCGCCAGGAGGGAATGGCTACCGACAACTGCCCGTCGAGCTCGGACGCTACGAAGCCGATCGGCTCGATCAACTCGGTGATCTCGCCAACGGACAGGTCCGTGCCGAGGATCAGGTTGACGCGGTCCGGCCGCACCACCACCGGGTCACCCGACGGCAGGTCGCCCCGCTCGTCCACCACGCCCGGGTGAAGGGTGGCGCCGCACACATCGGCCAGCAGTTGCGCGAACCGACGCGCAGCCATCTCGGCCACCTCGGGATCGGCCCCGCGCTTGAAGCGCAGCGAGGCCTCGGAGTGCAGGTTGTGCCGGGCACTCGTGGCCGCGATCGCCATCGGGTCCCACCAGGCCATCTCCAGCAGCACATCGGTGGTGTCAGCAGAGATCTCGGTGGAGGCGCCACCCATGACGCCGGCGATGCCCACGGGCACGTCGTCGCCGTCGACGATCACACCGTCGGCCTCCTCGAGGGTTCGCTCGACGCCATCCAGGGTCTCGATCTGCTCTCCCGGCCTGGCCCGCCGCACGCCGAGGCGGGCACCGGCAACCTTCGCGAGGTCGTAGGTGTGGTTCGGCTGGCCGAGCTCGAGCATCACGTAGTTGGACACGTCGACCACGCCGTTGATCGGGCGCATGCCCGCTGCCAGCAGGCGCTGGGCCATCCAGGCGGGCGAGTCCTGCGTCGTCACTCCAGACAGCACACGGACCACGAATCGTCCGCACAAGGTGGGATCGACGATCTCCACATCGGCCATGCCTGCGGCATCGGGCCCCTGCTCCGGCACCTGCGGATCTGGAACCGTGAGCGGCAGGTCGAGGCGGGCGGCGAGGTCACGGGCCACACCCAGGATGCTCAGCGCGTCCGGGCGGTTGGGCAGCACGTCGAGGTCGAACACCACATCGGCCGAGATGCCCAACGCGTCCTGTACGGGTGTGCCGAGCTCCAGGGCGGCGTCGAGCACCAGGATCCCCGACTGGTCATCGCCCAGACCGATCTCCGAGGCCGAGCAGAGCATCCCGTTGCTCATCTCGCCCCGCATCTTGCGGGCGGCGATCTCCATGCCGTTGGGCATCGTCGTGCCCACGGTGGCGAGAGGCACGAGGTCGCCCGCCGACATGTTGAACGCACCACAGCAGACCTGCAGCGCCTCGCCGTCGCCACGGTCCACCTGCACCAGCTGGATCCGGTCGGCGTCGGGATGCGGCGCAGTCTCGAGCACGCGGGCGACCACGATTCCGTCGAGGCCCTCACCGACGTGCTCGACCCCGTCCACCTCGAAGCCGAGGTCGGCGAACGTCTCCGAAAGCTCCTCGGCACCGACCTCGACCGGCACGAACTCCTGCAGCCACGAAAGCGGCACCCTCATCAGAACTGCTCCAGGAATCGCATGTCGTTTGTCACCAGGTCACGCAGATCGGAGATCCCGTGGCGTATGAAGGCCAACCGGTCGATGCCGAAGCCGAACGCGAAACCCGACCACTCCTCGGGGTCGAGCCCGCAGTAGCGAAGCACGTTGGGATGCACCATCCCGCAGCCACCCACCTCCAGCCACGAACCGTCCGGCTGGGAGATGTCGACCTCGGCCGATGGCTCGGTGAACGGGAAGTAGGAGGGGCGCAGGCGGCTGGTGAGCGACTCACCGAAGTAGGCGTGGGTGAACTCCTCGATCGTGCCGGCGAGGTCACCGAGCGAGATCCCACGGTCGACCACCAACCCCTCGATCTGGTGGAAGACCGGAAGGTGGGTGGCATCGGCGGTGTCGCGCCGGTACACGCGACCCGGGCAGACCACGTAGATCGGCGGGCCGTCCCCATCTCGTGCGGCCCGCAGCATTGTGCGCACCTGTACCGGTGACGTGTGGGTGCGCAGCACCACCTGGTCATCGCCGACCGCGTCGGCCTCGGAGGTGTCCACGTAGAGCGTGTCCCACAACGACCGTGCGGGGTGTGCCCTTGGCAGGTTGAGCGCCTCGAAGTTGAACCAGTCGGTCTCGATCTCTGGGCCGTCCTCGACCGTGAAGCCCATGCCCACGAAGACGTCCTCGAGGCGCTGCCATGTCTGGGTGATCGGGTGCAGGTGCCCGGGAGCAGCCCTTCCGAGCGATTCGGTCAGGTCGAGGTGCTCCCCTCGCAGCTTCTCCATGCGGGCCGCGTCGGCCAACTCGGAACGACGCCCGGCGATTGCCGACTCGAGGGACTTGCGGGCCTCGTTGAGCGCCCGCCCGATCACCTTGCGCTCGTCTGGCGTGGCGTCCTTGAGGCCAGCCTTCAGCGTCGACAGGCGCGACTTCTTGCCCAGCAGCTCGGAGTCCAGAGACGCCAACTCACCGAGGTCCACCGCCGCTGCCACGGCAGCGAGGCCATCGCTGGCCACGGTGGCCGCCTCCGTGGCCGTCGCGTTGTCCGTTGCTTCGTCCTGATCGCTCATCTCTTGCCCGGTCCAGGTGTTCGTCGAGCCATTCTGCCCGATCGTCGTGCGTCGGCCTCAGTTGATTGCCTGATCCCCACCGCCGACGCGACGCTGGCGTGCGGCCTCGAAGGCCACCAGGGAGCCGGCAACTGCAGCGTTGAGCGATTCGACCTCTCCCTCCATGGGGATCATGAGGCGCACGTCGATCGCCGACTGCACATAGTCGGACAACCCGTGGGCCTCGGAGCCCACGAGCACCGCGACCGCACCGGCCAGGTCCTGGGACTCGGGCGGCAACCCGTCGGCGACCACGGTGCCGGCGGTGCTCAGGCCTGCGGACCGCACGGCCTCCAGCAAACCCGGGACCTCCGCTCCCTCGACCACCGGAACGCGCAGCACGGACCCTGCCGAAGCCCGGACGACCTTGGGGTTCCAGACGTCCACACAGCCCTCCGTGAGCACGACCCCAGCGCAACCACTGGCCTCGGCCACCCTGATCAACGTGCCCGCATTGCCCGGGTCCTGGAGCCCCACGAGCACGATGACCGGGCACCGACGCTCGAGCGAGTCCGCCAACACCGCCGCAAGCGTGGCGGGCGCCTGGCGCACCACCGCCACGATCGCCTGTGGGCTGACGAGGTCGAGTACCTTGCGCAGCGCTCCCTCGGCGACTGGCACGACCTCCAGGCCGGCCTCCGTGCAGCGGCGCAACAGGGCCTCGTCCGCGCCGGGCTCCGCGTAGACCCCGTCGATTCCGACGCCGGCGTCGAGGGCCTCGGCCACGAGAACGGGGCCGTCGAGCAGGTAGCAGCCCTCGCTGCGACGCGAACTGCGGCGCCTCGAGAGGCGCCGCAGTCTCTGCAGGGCTTGGGCCGATGGCCGCAGTGCGTTCAGCTGGCAGCCTTCTCGGAGCCGCCTGCGGCGCGGGCAACCTCGACGAGGGCGGCAAAGGCCGTGTCGTCGGTGACAGCCAGGTCGGCCAGCACCTTGCGATCCACCTCGACACCAGCGGTCTTGAGTCCACTGATCATGCGGCTGTAGCTCATGCCGTGGGTACGGGCGGCTGCGTTGATCCGCTGGATCCACAGCCGGCGCATCTCACCCTTGCGGGCTCGCCTGTCGCGGAATGCGTAGTTGCCGGCGTGCATGACGGCCTCGTTGGCCGAGCGGAAGCTCCTGGAGCGGTTGCCGTAGTAGCCGGAGGCCTTGTCGAGTACCTCGCGGCGCTTCTTCTTTGCGTGGACGCTGCGCTTCACGCGTGCCATCTGTTCGTTCCCTTCGTCGTTCGTCTTGCAGTGCTGGGTGCCGACGTCGCCAGCAACATCGTGCTGGGTGCGCCGGCGGCAGGGCGGCGCCTGTGCGCCGCGTGGTTCAGATCCCGAGCTGGCGCCGCGCGGTGTCGCGCTGACCGCCGGTGATCTCGGAATCGCCGGCAAGGCGGCGCTTCCGCTTGGAGGACTTCTTCTCCAGAATGTGGTTGCGGTTTCCGCTGCGGCGCATGATCTTGCCCGTGCCGGTCACCTTGTAGCGCTTCTTCGCACCGGAGTGCGTCTTCATCTTTGGCATGTTCTACCTCTCGTCTCGGTGAGTCAGACCGTGCCGGTCTGCTCATCGTCTTCGTCGAGTTCGCCGGACTCCAGTTTCTTTCGGTATTCGGCTTGGGCCTTCTTGTCAGGACCGAGCACCATGACCATGTTGCGGCCGTCCTGCTTGGGGACCACCTCGACCTTGCCGAGGTGCTCGACGTCGTCTGCGACCCGGTCCAGGATCCTGCGGCCGAGTTCGGGGTGCTGCATCTCGCGGCCCCGGAACATGATCGTGACCTTGACCTTGTGGCCTTCGCCCAGGAACTGGGCGACCTTGCGGGTCTTGGTGTCGAAGTCGCCGCCGGAGATCTTGGGGCGGTACTTCATCTCCTTGACCGTGATGTTGGTCGCCTTCTTGCGGGATTCCTTGGCCCGCTGCTGCTCCTCGTAGCGGAACTTGGCATGGTCCATGATCTTGCAGACCGGTGGACTCGCCTGGGCGGCCACCTCCACGAGATCGAGGTCGGCAGCCCGGGCCATCGACAGTGCCTCCGGCAGCGGACGGATGCCCAGCTGTTCGCCGTCCGCGGCGATCAGGCGCACCTCGCGGGCCCTGATCCTGTCGTTGATCCTGGTCTCGTCAGCTCTGGAAGCTATGGCTGTCTCCTAGTCACAAAGGGTGTCCTTCCCTGAACGGCGCCTCGTCGTGCCGCAGCGGCCGGGTCGGCCGCTGCCGCCCAACCTTGCGTGCGTCCTTGCCCGAAAACGAAACGGGCGGGTGCACAGGCACCCGCCGGATATCCGGCAGCAGCCGGAAGTTCCATGGATCCCGGACGCACCGTGTCCTTGTGGGGACGTGGCCGGGAGGGGCGGGAGCCCGCTTGCTCGGTTGAGGGCACTACCGTACCAGCCTGCATCCCCTCACAGCGAAAGGCACGGCACCACATGGGCTCCCTATGGACTCCCGACGGCGAACACGAGGTACCAAGGGAGCCGGACCCCTCCGCGCCCCCGGAAGCCGGCGGAGCGGGTGCAGGCAGCTCCGGCGACCCATCGGCCGACACCCTGCGGGCCGCCGCGGCAGCCCTCGGCGTCGACATCGATTCCCTCGACGACGAAGAGCGTGGCCAGCTCGCCGCCGAGCTGGAGGAAATGATGCGGGTGCGCCGCGAGGTGGCCAACACGCCAGCTGCCGAAATGCTTGCCAACCACCTCATGCGGCTGTTCGACCTCACCACGATCTACCTCGAGAGCGATCCTCCGGCCTTCGGTGAGGCCGCCACCGTCATCGAGGCTTTCCGGGCCACCCTCGAAACCCTCGGTGACCGTCTCGGTGACGCCGAGCAGCCCCTCACCGAGGCCCTCGGCCAGCTCCAGATGCTCTTCGTGCAGGTCAAGGAAACGCACGAGGCCGGCTGACCCAGCCCGCGGAGGGGCGACCGGCCCGGCGCGGACAGGGTCAGCGGGGTTGCAGGTCGACGGCCTCGTGACGGCCGCCACGGGCGGGCGCGAGGCGGAAGCTCACGGGCGTGCCCACGGCGATGTCGCGGCTGCCATCCGCGATCGCGGTGCAGTGAAACGGGTGCTCGACTCCGGCTTCGTCGGTGACCACACCCAGGCCCATGGGTTCGTCGAACTCGGTCACCGTGCCGAACCGGGTGAGCCGCTGCTGGACCGACATGGCGATGGCCTCAGTGGACGATCTTGGACAGCGGCAACTCGATCAGGTCGGTTGCTCCGGCGTCCTTGAGCGCAGGGATCAGGATGTTGATCTCGTTCTTCGGCACCACGGTCTCGACCGCGTAGCCCTCTCCCCCGTACAGCTCATTGACCGTCGGGGTCTTCATGGCGGGCAGCACGCCGATCACCGCGTCCAGCTGGCCCTTGGTCACGTTGAGCTTCACCAGCACCTTGCCCCGGGCCTCGAGAACACCTGACAACAGGGTGAGGACCTGTTCCATCGCGTGGCGACGGGCCGGGTCCTCCCAGGCCTCGCGGTTGGCAACCAGCTCGGTGTAGCTGACCAGGATCTCATCGAGGATCCGCAGGCCAGCGGCGCGCAGGGCATTGCCGGTCTCGGTGATGTCGACCACACAGTCGACGATGTCCGGCACCTTCGCCTCGGTTGCCCCGTAGGACAGCCGCAGGTCGGCATCCACGCCGCGGGACTCGAAGTAGCGCTTCGTGAGCTCCATGTACTCGGTGGACACGCGCACACCGGGCGGAAGGTCCTCGGTGGCCTGCCAGGGCGCGTCCCGGGGAACGGCCAGCACCACGCGGATCGGCCGCGAGGTGGCCTTGGAGTACTTGAGCTCGCCGAGGCTCACCACGTCCGACCCGGTTTCCTCGACCCAGTCGCGGCCGGTTATTCCGAGGTCGAAGAGGCCGTCGGCCACGTAGGTGGGGATCTCCTGGGGCCGCAGGATCCGCACGCTGTCGATGCGCGGATCGTCGATCGTCGCCGAGTAGGCGACGCTCGAGGCCCGGTTGACCGGGAGGTCTGCCGCGTCGAACAGGTCCATGGTGGCCCGCTCGAGCGAGCCCTTGGGGAGTACGAGCTTCAGCACGACCGACGAGGGTAATGGAGGACGCCCTTTGGGCCTAAGCCCGTTTCGTGCCCCCATACTGTCGGCGTGCAGATGGGCCCGCGCCGAATCGAGGTCGACGACGCCTCCGACCCGCGCCTCGACGACTTCCGTGACCTGCGGGCGATGACGGGCCGACGGGTGCGGGAGGACGAGCTCGGCCACGTGGTGATCGAGGGGACGCTTGCGCTGCATCGCGCCCTTCAGGGGCCACTGCAGATCCGCTCGGTGCTCGTTTCGCCGGCGAAGGCAGACCGGGTCCTCGCCATGTGCGAGTCTCTGCCACAGGCCGTCGACCTGCTCGTATCACCGCGGCCGTTGATAGAGGAAGTGTCCGGGTTCGATGTTCACCGGGGCGTGCTCGCCAGCGCCGTGCGACCCGAGCCGACGGACCCCGCCGAGCTGCTGGCGCGGGCGCGGAGGCTGGTCGTGCTCGAAGCGCTGACCGACCTCGAGAACGTGGGCGCCGCGTTCCGTGTGGCGGCAGCGCTCGGGTTCGACGCCGTGCTGGTCGACGACGCGTGTGCCGACCCGCTCTACCGGCGATGCGTGAGGGTGTCACTGGGCTGGTCGACCGTGATCCCCTTCGCCAGGCTGCAGCCGGGTGAACCACTGCTCGATGAGGCCCGGCGAGCCGGGTTCACCACGGTCGCGCTCACCCCGGCCGAAGACTCGACGCCGGTGGACGAGGCCGCAGACACCGGCCTGCTGGCCCCACCTGTGGCCCTCGCCGTCGGCGCGGAGGGACCAGGACTCACCGACGAGGCCATCAGTAGCGCCAGCCACCGTGTGCGGATCCCGATGCAGCCGGGGGTCGACTCGCTCAACGCGGCAACCGCGCTTGGGGTGGTCTGCGCGTTCGCCGCCGCGGCGGACGGCTGGGGCTGACCCGGAGGGCCCGCTCAGGCCCAGCGGCCCTGGAGCGCGACCATCTCGACGGCGGTCTGGGCGCACTCCTCGCCCACGTTGTGCTCGCCCGGGCCGGCCGATCGGGCCTCGGCCTGGGCGAGGTCCTCGGTCGTGAGCACACCGAACACAACGGGCAAGCCGACTGCGAGCTGCACGTCCTGGATCCCGCGTGCGCACTCCCCCGCCACGAAGTCGTAGTGGCTGGTCTCCCCGCGGATCACCGCACCGAGGCAGACCACGGCGTCGACCCGACCGGATTCCGCGATGGCCTTGGCGGCAAACGGGATCTCGAAGGCACCGGGGACCCACTCCTCGGTGACCGACTCACTGGGCACACCCAGCTCGGCGGCACCCCGCCGCGCCCCCTCGAGCAGCCGCATGGTGACGTGGTCATTGAAGCGGCCGCACACGATCGCGAGGCGCACTCCGCTGCCATCCAGCTCGACTGCGGGGGCCCCGGATGCTCGCACGTTGTCGGCCATCAGTCGTCCAGCCCCTCGATCATGTGACCCATGCGCTCGCGCTTGGTGCGCAGGTACTCGATGTTCTCCGGGTTGGGTACCGTCTCCAGCCCCTCGCGGCCCGTGATCTCGAGACCGAACCCTTCCAGCCCGCCGTACTTGTGCGGGTTGTTGGTCATCAGCTTCATCGTGGTGATGCCGAGGTCATTGAGGATCTGCGCCCCGATGCCGTACTCACGCGAGTCGACCGGGAGGCCCAGCTCCACATTGGCGTCCACGGTGTCATGGCCCTCCTCCTGGAGGCTGTAGGCGCGGATCTTGTGGCCGATGCCGATGCCGCGCCCCTCGTGGCCGCGCAGGTAGACCAGCGCCCCGAGGCCACGGTCGGCGATCTTCTCCATCGCGGCATGCAACTGGATCCCGCAGTCGCAGCGAAGCGAGTGGAAGATGTCGCCGGTGAGGCACTCGGAGTGCACGCGCACCAGCACGTCGTCCTCTCCCTGCACCGCGCCTTTCACGAACGCCACGTGCTGTTCGCCGTCGAGCACCGACTCGTACACGAAGCAGGTGAAGTCACCCCATGGGGTGGGCATGCGGGCCTCGGCGATGCGCCGGATGAGCTTCTCGTTCTGGCGCCTGTACTTGATGAGCTGGGCGATGCTGATCAACAGCAGGTCGTGTTCCTTGCAGAACTCGACCAGGTCGGGCACACGGGCCATGGTTCCGTCGTCGTTGACGATCTCGCACAACACACCGGCCGGGTAGAGCCCCGCCAGGCGGGCCAGGTCGACCGCGGCCTCGGTGTGGCCGGCGCGCTTCAGCACGCCGCCATCGGAGTACCGCAAGGGGAAGATGTGGCCGGGCCGCGCGAGGTCGAGCGGCTTCGTCGCTGGATCGGTCAGCGCCGTCAGCGTGGCCGCGCGGTCGGATGCGGAGATGCCCGTGGTGGTGTCGTGCACGTAGTCGACCGTGTAGGTGAATGCCGTGCGGTGGCTCTCGGTGTTCTCGCGCACCATGAGTGGTATCTCGAGCTCGTCGAGCCGGTCACCGGTCAGCGGGGCACAGATCACGCCGGATGTGTGACGCACGAAGAACGCGATCTTCTCCGGTGTGGCCGACTCGGCAGCCATGATCAGGTCACCCTCGTTCTCACGGTCCTCGTCGTCGACGACGACCACGATCTCGCCGCGGCCGATCGCTTCTACGGCGTCTTCGATCGGGGCGAATATCGAGCCCGTCCCGCCCTGGTCGGACAGGGGTTCGCGTGACATCTCAGCCTCCTGGGTTCTCGTTCAATTGTGCCCGGATCTGTCCCTCGAGCAACTTCTCTGCGTACTTGGCCATCACGTCGCACTCGAGGTTGACGCGGTCTCCCCTGCTGCGGGCTCCCAGCGTGGTGACGTCCGAGGTGTGCGGAATGATGGCGACCGTGAAGCCGTCATCGAGTGCATCGACAACGGTGAGGCTCACGCCGTCAACCGTGATCGATCCCTTCTCGACCACGTAGCGGGTCAGCACGCGGGGCATCCGCACCCGCAGCTCGGGCACGGGGTCGACCACCTCTCCGACGGCATCGACATGCCCCTGCACCAGGTGTCCGCCGAGCCGGTCCGCCAGCCGCACCGGCCGCTCGAGGTTGACCGGATCGCCGGCGCCGAGGTCACCCAGCGAGGTGCGCGAGAAGGTCTCGTCGCTCAAGTCGGCGTCCCACCAGCCGCCGTGGCCGGCGGCGTCAGCCGCTTCGGCCCCGGAGTCCCAGCCGACCACGGTGAGACAGCATCCGTTGACTGCGATCGAAGCACCCATCTCCACGTCTGCGAGCACCCGGTCTGCCCCGATGCGCAGCCGGGGTCCATCGAGGGAGACGACATGGCCGAGCTCTTCGACGATCCCTGTGAACATCAGCCCGTTTCCCCCTTGCCGCGAGTGGCGGCTGTCTCGAAGTCGATTCGCAGGTCGGGTCCGATCCTCTGGGTGGAGACGATCCGGCCGCGCCAGACCTCGCCGATGTCGAACGCACCGTGGCCGGCGAAGAGCCCCTGGGCGTCGTCGCCACCGAACAGCGCCGGCGCCTGGTACAGCACGTAGCGGTCAACCAGGCCGGCCCGGTGGAACTCGCCTGCGACGTTGGCGCCGCCCTCCACCAGCAGCTGCAGCACTCCTTCTGAGCCGAGGGTGTCCAGCACTTCGCCCACGTCGCCCTCGAACTCGGTGCACGGATGCACCCGTGCGCCGTCGGGCACCGTGCCCAGCACCACGCGACGCGGGTCTACGGATCCCGCCCGAGGCGTGCAGGGAGGGTGGTAGTCACGAACTGTCAGCGAAGGGTCGTCGCGGCGAATCGTGCCGGCCCCTACGAGGATCGCGTCGGACTCCGCGCGCAGGCGGTGGCCATCGGCGCGTGCTTCGGGCGACGTGATCCACTGGCTGGTGCCGTTGGGTGCTGCAGTACCGCCGTCGAGGCTGGCCGCCAGCTTCAGCACCACGTGCGGGCGCCCGGTACGGCGGTGGGTCACGTAGGCCGCCAGCTGGTTGGCCGCCTGTTCGCTCTGCACTCCGACGGCGACCTCGATCCCGGCCTCGCGCAGCGCCGCCAGCCCTGCTCCGCTGACCGAGGGGTCCGGGTCCTCAATGGCGACGACGACGCGCTCGACTCCAGCTTCGACGATGGCGTCCACGCATGGCGGTGTGCGCCCATGGTGGCTGCAGGGCTCGAGTGTCACGTAGAGCGTCGAGCCTGCGGCCGAGTCGCCCGCTGCCGCCAAGGCCGTGACCTCCGCATGCGGGCCCCCGGGTTCGGCGGTCGCGCCGGTGTGAAGCACCCCCGCTGTCGTGCGCACGACAGCGCCGACCCACGGATTGGGCGATGTGATGCAGCGCACCTCGGCGGCGGCGGCCAGGGCGCGGGCCATGCACTCGCGATCGGTACCCGTGGTGGCTGCGGCTGCTTGCATCGACCCCGAGGGTACTCCGGCCGCAGCCCTGCGGTCGAATTCCTATCGCCCGTCGTGAATTCGACCGGCGCCGTGACGGCTCAGCTGGTGGGGTGCTCGCTCGGCTCGCCGGCCATCAGTTCCACCACATGGGCGAGTATGTCCACGATGGAGTCGAGCATCTCCACCGCTCCCTTCGGCGAGCCCGGAGTGTTGAGGATGAGCGCCCTGCCCCGCGTACCCGCGATGTTCCTCGACAGGCGGCCGAGCGGGTTGACGGCCCGCATAGCCTCGGCGATTCCGGGGGCCGATCGGTCAAGGATCCGCTTGGTGGCCTCAGGGGTGAGGTCGCGCGGCCCGAAGCCTGTGCCGCCGGTCGTGACGATCACGCCGTTGAATCCGTAGGCAAGGTACGTGAGCGTGTTCGCGACCTCGTCGATTCCGTCCGAGGACACCCGGTGCTCCACCACCTCGAAGCCGGCCGCCTGCAAGTACTCGGCCACGGCATGGCCGCCCTTGTCCTTGCGTGTGCCGGCAGCGACGCCGTCGGAGACCGTCAGCACCTTCGCTGCGAGCTTGGGACGGTTGGCTTCGGCACTCATGGGGCTCCTCGGACTCTGGCAGGTCACCGCGTGTTCCAGCCGTCAGAAATGCTACCGCCCGCCGGTGTCGACGCCTGCAGCCCGTTGCACCTCCGACACCTCGGCGTCGGCACCGCCACGCCCGGCGCGGTCCACGGCCATCTGCCGCCAGTGCAGCGCCACCACGAGCAGGATCGGCAGGTAGATGATCAGCGCAGAGCCGGCCAGTGCGTCGGCCATCTCGCGCACCTCCGGATCGCCGGTGCGGCGTGCCACCACCAAAGCAGTCACCGCCATGAACACCACCTGGCCGAGGTAGCCACCCACCGCCGGCCACCGGGGGTGGGTGGGGATGGTCGCCACCATTTCGGAGCGCTCATCGCGCATGACCAGGGTGAGGATCCCCACCAGCACCATGGAGGTGAGCGTGAAACCGACCTGGCTGGCAACGGGGAGGCCGAACCAGAAGCCCGGCCCGTCATATGCGAACAGGTCGCCGAGGAAGAAGTGCTGGCCGAGACGCGAGACCGGGTCCACCACCCACAGCGACCAGGTCGAAAGCATGACCGCAACTGCGTACTCGAGCACCGGTGCGTCACCCCGGGTCCTCCATGGCCCCGACGCCACCAGCCGGGCGGTGCAGAACGCGAAGTAGCCCATGAACGCATACGACAGCGACACCATCAGCGGTACGTCGAACGCCCAGACCTCCTCACCACGCAACGCCTCACTGAACGAGTAGCGCGTGTAGGGGATCCCCCAGTGCACCGATCCGTTCTCCGCGATGATGCCGACCAACGTGGCCACGACCCCGTAGCCGAGCGTTCGCCTCCACCCCATGTGGCGAACTGAGGTGACCAGGAACGTGATGCCGAAGAGCGTGACGTACCAGCGCCCGAGGATCGTTCCGGCGATTTCCTCCATGCGCGCAGCGTACCCAAGCCACTGACATGCGTGTCAGGTATCCGCATGGGGCCCCGCGGCGGTCAGCTCCTGCGGTAGAGGAACAACGCCATGCCGTCGGTGTCTCTCACCTGGGGCAACAGCAGGGCACCCCGCCCCCAGGACTGCCACGGCTCACCGGGTGGCTCGAGCGCAACGAGACCCGGGTGCGCCGAGGCGATGTGGTCATCGATGGCGGTCGTCTCGGAAGCGGTGAGCGTGCACACGCTGTACGCCAGCACACCGCCCGGGGCCAGTGACCCGACTGCCGCGTCCACCATCGACCTCTGGAGCGCCGAAAGGCGCTCCGGGGCGCCGGACTCGATCCTCCATCGGGCATCTGCGCGACGTCGCAACACCCCGAGACCCGAACACGGTGCGTCGAGCAGAACCGCGTCGAAGCTGGCCGGACGCACCGGCGGGGCCAGTGCATCCGCCACGACGGTCGACACAGCGCTGCATGCGAGCCGGGCGACGTTGGATGCCAGGAGCTGCACGCGGCCTTCGGACACATCCGCTGCCACCACATGAATGCCCTCGCGCGCTGCGAGGCCCGTGGCCTTGCCGCCAGGAGCCGCGCAGAGGTCGAGCACCCGGGCCGGTGCCGACACGTGTTCCAGCAGTGCTGCGGTCACCATCTGCGACGCCGGGTCCTGCACGTAGCCGTCCTCGCGTACATGGGTGCGCGCAGGCTCATTCATCGAGTCCAGCGCACCCAGCGCATCGTCCTGACCCAGGTCTGTGGTGAGCCTCTCCACGATCCAGTCGGGGTACGAGAGTCGGGTGGCCACATCGGGGAACTCCGGTGGCGCATCCGACAGGCGACGAAGCACCGCGTTCACGAGGCCACGAAACCTCCGCGGAGCAGCGCTCACAGTCGCCGACACAGCTGCGTACGGCGGGATGTCGTCGCGGTACGTCACCTGATAGGCGCCCAGCAGGAGCGCCCTGTAGGCCGCCGGACTGGGCCGGTCGGACAGGAAGCGTTCGACGAGGAACTCGAGGCTGCGACGCCTCCGGATGGTGCCGTACACCAGGTCGGTGACCAGCGCCCTGTCGCGGTCCTCGAGATCGTGGCGTTCGAGCACCGGGCCGAGGGCCAGGTTGGCGTAGGCGCCGTCGTCCTCGACACGTGCCAGGACCTCGAGTGCAGCGCTGCGACTGGCGACGCCCTCGCCTTCGGGCGCCCTGGAGGGTCGCGTCATGTGCCGAGTCTGGTGCCCGGAGCCAGTCGAGCCCCGTTCAGCCACGCGGCCGCGCCCATCGGCGCCTTGCCCTCCGGCTGTACCCGCTGCAACTCCAGGACCCCCTGGCCGCACGACACCACCTCGTCCACCAACTCACCCGGCAGAGGTGGTTCCACCGCGTCAACCGACTCGTACGTGCCTTCTTCGGCATTTGCCGCCCGTGCCTGCAGCACTTTCAGGCGCTTTCCGTCCACGGTCGTCCAGGCCCCGCCCACGGCAACCACCCGGGCGAGAGCTGCTGCGTCACGCTCCCAGTCGAGGTGCAGGTCCTCCGCGGTGAGTTTCTCGGCGTAGGTGACACCTTCGGCGGCCTGTGGCTCGGGAGAACCGAGCGGCGCAGAGAGTGCCTGCACCAGCAGCGTCGTGCCGAGCTCGACCAGCTGTTCGCGCAGCTGGTGTGCCGAAGTGCCGGGCGACAGGTCGACCTCGGCGCTCGCGTACACACCCCCTGTGTCGAGACCCTCCTCGACGTCCATCACACACACGCCGGTGCGGTCGTCGCCGGCCAGGATCGCCCGCTCGACCGGGGCGGCCCCCCGCCATCGCGGCAGCAACGAGAAGTGGAGGTTGACCATGGACAGATGCGCCAGAACGTGGGGCTTGATGATGCGCCCGAACGCGACCACCACTCCGAGATCCGCGTCGGTGGCCAGGATGTCGTCGGGGTCGTGGCTCACGGGGATGCCGAGCTCGGCGGCAGCGGCACCCACCGCTGTGGGCTGAGGACCTGACCGCCGGCCGCGGCGGCTCGGCGGGTTGGTGACCGCCAGCACGACCTCGTGGCCGGCCTCGACGAGTGCGCGAAGGGGTGGGACCGCCATCTGCGGACTGCCGAGGTAGACGATCCTCATCCGCGACTACTTGCCGAACCGGAACAGGGGCTTGTTGGGCTCGGGTTCCGGCTCAGGGCCGCGCAGTCCCATCTGGTACTCGCGCAGCAAACGCTTCGCATCCCGGCGCTGATCGTCGTCGAGATGGTCGAGCACGAGGACCCCGTCGAGATGGTCGAGCTCGTGCTGGATCAGCCGGGCGAGCAGCTCATCGGCTTCGAACTCGACCGGGTTGCCGTCGAGGTCCACTCCCCTCACACCGATCTGCTTGGGACGGACCACCTCGAAGTGCTGGCCGGGGATCGACAGGCAGCCCTCGGCGAACTCCCACTCACCGTCGCCACCGGTGATCTCGGGGTTCAGCAGCACCCGCGCACCGTCGTCATCGCCCAGGTCGTAGACGAAGAACCGTTGCTCCACACCAACCTGCGGAGCGGCCAGTCCGATGCCGGGCGCGGCGTACATGGTGTCGAACATGCGACGGGCGAGGTCCACCAGGTCGGCGGTGATGTCGTCGACCTCCTCAGCACGGCGACGTAGAACAGGGTCGCCGGCGATGCGGATGGTGTGGGGACTCGCCATCCGGCCAAGAGTACCGTGGCCGCTGTGGGCACAGGATCACGCGATGGCGGCGGGCACTACTTCACCGACCTCCCATCAGCACCGTCGCGACCCGGCGCGGTGGACCTCTCACTGCCGGACCTGACCGCCACTCTGCGCACCGACCGCGGCGTGTTCGCAGCCGACCGGCTCGATGCAGGCACGAAGCTCCTGTTGGTGGAGACCGGGGTGCGCCCGGAGGCTGCCGGCGCCGACTGGCCCGACGGCGACCTCGTCGACCTCGGGTGTGGCTACGGCCCGATCGCCGTGGCGCTCTCCATGCGCCATCCCGACCGAACGGTGTGGGCGGTGGATGTCAACGAACGCGCCCGCGAGTTGTGTGCGCTCAACGCCGACGCCGCCGGCGTGGGTGACCGGGTGCGAGTGGTCGCACCCGGGGCGGTTCCCGACGACGTCGGCGTGGCAGCGCTGTTCTCCAACCCGCCGATCCGCATCGGCAAGCCAGCCCTGCACGACCTGCTGGACACGTGGCTGGGGCGCCTGGTGCCCGGGGCGGAGGCCTGGCTCGTGGTGCAGAAGCACCTCGGGGCCGACTCGCTGGCAGCGTGGATGAAGGATTCGGGCCATGGCGTGGAACGCGTGTGCTCGCGGCGCGGCTACCGACTCCTGCGTGTGACCACCCGAGGCCGCTCAGGGCAGCCTGACGGGGTCCACCCTCAGACGTAGCCTGCCGGGTGGCCGCCGCACCCGGGCGCACGCGTCCGCCAGCGCAGCGGGGTCATCGGCTCGTACGAGCCACCAGCCCTCGCGGGGCCCGTTGACCTCGATGCCCTCGGGCCTGCCGAGCCGGTCGATCCATTCCTCGGCCGCCTCTCCGCCCACTGCCGCCACCGACGCAGCCGGCGGCAGGGCCACGAGGTCGCGGCGGACCTCCTCAGCGGCGGACAACCGTGCCGGGTCGGATCGCTTGGCGGCCTCCAATACGGCGTGGTGGGGCTTGCGGGTCTGCACCAGCAGGCTCCGGCCGTCGGATCGACCGCCGAGCAGGCGCGAAGCGGCGACGAGCAATGCCAGCGCTTCCTCTCCAGCCCGGTAGCGCGGTGCCAGCAGTTCCTGGTCCACGTCGAGGAAGGCCACCAGCCCTACGTCTGAGGCCGCTAGGGCGCCCGCTCGGTGCAGCACGGCCTCGGTGCCTATCAGTGCCCCATACCGCCCGGATGGCGCGTCAGAAGCGCTCACAGCGCCTATGGGCTCACCGAGCAAGGCCTCGAGCTCCTCGGCCGACCGCGTGACTCCGACCCGCAGCAGCTTCATGGCGGTGGCTCCGCAATCGAGGCACACCATCGGCCGCGTTGCGCCACACCGGGCGCATGCGAGCTGCTCGGAGTCGTCGGACCGCACGGCGGCCGAGCACTCGGCGCACTCGGCCACCGAGTCGCAGCTGCGGCAGGCCAACAGCCTCGCCCGGCCCTTGCGGTTGAGCACGCAGACCACAGTTGCGCCGTCGGCGCGACAACTGCGGGCCGCCTCGACGAAGCGGCTGGAGTAGAGCCCCGTGCGCGGGTCGTCGCCGCGGCGGTCGACCACGTCCAGGTGCGCCCAACCGCGCCGCCGCGGACCCGAGGCTATCGATCGGGGTTCCGAGGTGGCGGAGCCTAGGGCCTCGAGCGAGGGACAGGGCGACACCAGCACACACGGCACTCCGGCGCGGCGAGCCCTTTCGATGGCGACCTCGCGTGCGTGCCAGGTCGGCGAGGATTCGTGCTGCAGGCCCTCGTCGTGCTCGTCGAACACCACGACGGCGCGGAGCTGCGGCATCGGCGCCCAGACGGCGCTGCGGCCCCCCACCACGGTGTGTCCGGCCGCAGCGCGCCCCAGTCCTCCGGGCCAGGCGGCAACGCTGCCGCCGGCACGCGAGATCCCCCGGGTCACCTCCGACACCATGCGTTGCTGGGGCGCGACGACCAGCGCCTGTCCCAGCTTGGCAACCTCGACCGCCACCGCTGCGAGGTCGGTGACCGGGGACACGGTGAGCACGTGCACGCCGGCGCCCCTGGCCAGCAGCTCCGCTGCCTCCCCGGCGGGTGAGGCCGGATCCGGTCGTGTGCCGACGGCGTGCGTGGGCGCACGGCTGGACACGGCGTGCACGGCCCGCTCCGGTGTGCCCACCCGCAGCAGGTTGACCAGCCGGCCGGCCCAGCGCCACGCGGCCCAGCGACACAGGTCGATCACCGCGGCATCCGGCCCCAGCCCGGTCACGTGCGCCACCGACTCGAGCCTCGCCGATGTCTGCGGCTCCACGTCGGCCGCCACCACCCAGCCCCGCACGCGGCGGCCCTGCAGCGGGATCCGCACGACCGCACCCACCGTTACCTCGCCTGCGAGTCGTGGTGGCACGACGTAGTCGAGTTCGCGACCCATCGCCGGAACATCCGGCACGACACGCACGATCCTCGATCCGGACGCGAGCGGCTCGGGCGCGTCCGGGCCGGGCGCAGGTTCGGGCGGCTCGCCGAGGCGCCCGACGTCGTCGTCGAACAGGGTCACCGGTGCAGGATCGCGCGCCGGGCACCCGGCCGCGGCCCAATCAGCCGGCCAGAAGGCTTCGAGGTCGTCGGATCAGAGACCGAGGGCGCCCTTGAGGGCGTCCACGCGGTCCGTGCGCTCCCAGGTGAATCCACCGTCGGAGGAGTCACGCCCGAAGTGTCCGTAGGCCGAGGTCTGCTTGTACATCGGCTGGAGCAGCTCGAGGTCGCGCACGATCGCTCCGGGGCGCAGGTCGAAGATGTCGCGCACGGCGGCGTCGAGCTTCGCGGGATCGACCCGCTCTGTGCCGAACGTCTCCACGAGGATCGACACGGGGTGTGCCATGCCGATCGCGTAGGCGACCTGGACCTCGCAACGCTCTGCAGCGCCTGACGCCACGACGTTCTTGGCCACCCAGCGGGTTGCGTAGGCGGCCGAGCGGTCGACCTTCGACGGGTCCTTGCCGGAGAACGCTCCGCCACCGTGGCGGGCGGCGCCCCCGTACGTGTCGACGATGATCTTGCGGCCGGTGAGGCCGGCGTCGCCCACCGGGCCACCGATCACGAAGCGGCCGGTGGGATTGATGAACACCTCGTAGTCGTCGTCCGCGAACTGCTCGGGCACGACCGGCCGGATCACGTTCTCGATCAGGTCGGGGCGGATCTCGGTGTCACGGTCGACGCCGTCGTTGTGCTGGGTCGAGATGAGCACGGCCTTGAGCGCGACGGGCTTGCCGTCCTGGTACTCGAAGGTGACCTGTGTCTTGCCGTCGGGCCGCAGGTAGGGAACCGTGCCGGCCTTGCGGACCTCGGCCAGTCGCTCGGCCATGCGGTGCGCGAGGTTGATCGGCGCAGGCATGAGGACGTCGGTCTCCTCGCAGGCGTAGCCGAACATCATTCCCTGGTCGCCGGCTCCCTGTTTGTCGATCTCGTCGTCCTCGCCGGCAGAGCCGGAGCGGACCTCTTCTGAGTCGTCGACACCCTGCGCGATGTCGGCCGACTGTTCGTCGAGCGACACCAGCACGCCGCAGGTGTTGCCGTCATAGCCGAAGGCCTCACGGTCATAGCCGATCTCACAGATGGCCTCGCGTGCGATCTTGGGGATCTCGACGTAACCGGACGTGGTGATCTCACCTGCGATCACAGCCATTCCGGTGGTGACCAGTGTCTCGCAGGCCACCCGCGACCGTGGATCGCCTGTCAGCAGCGCATCGAGGATCGAGTCGGAGATCCGGTCAGCCATCTTGTCGGGATGGCCCTCCGTCACGGACTCCGATGTAAAGGTCCACTTGCTCATCTGCACTCGCTCCGTTCGTTACCGGCGGCCAGTTCCACCGTTGCGGCGCATCTCGACCACCGAATCGAGGATCGCCTCGGCCACCGACCGCTTGTCGGTGAGTGGCACATGTCGATCCCCACCGGCAGACAAGATCAGCACCTCATTGGTGTCGTGTTCAAACCCGACACCCTCGGCGGCGACGTCGTTGGCGACCAGGAGGTCCGCCCCCTTGGACTCGAGCTTTGCGCGGGCATGGGCCGCGACCTCGGTGGTTTCCGCAGCGAAGCCAACCAGCACCTGTCCCGGGGCCCTGTCCGCCCCGAGGGCCGCCAGTATGTCGACGGTGGGGCGGAGCTCGACCACGGGCACCCCATCGCGCTTCTTGATCTTGTCGCCGGCCACGTCGACAGGTGTGAAGTCCGCCACCGCAGCGGCCATGACAACCACGTCCATGGCGGCGGATCGGGCCATCACCGCCTCATGCATGTCTGCGGCGGACTCCACCTCGACCACTTCGATGCCCTCCGTGGCCCCCAGGCCCGCCGAGGTCACCAGGACCACCTTGGCCCCACGGTCCCGTGCCACCTCTGCCACCGCGTGTCCCTGCTTGCCCGAGGACCGGTTGCCGATGAAGCGCACCGGGTCGATCGCCTCGCGGGTGCCACCGGCGGTCACGAGCACCGAAGTACCCTCGAGGTCCCGCACCGGTGCGGCAGAGCCGGTCTCCAACAGGCGTTCGGCGGCCGTCACGATGTCGCTCGGCTCGGACAGACGGCCTGCTCCGACGTCGCCACCGGCCAGGCGGCCGACTCCCGGACCCTGCACGCCGACGCCGCGGGCGCGGAGTGTGGCCATGTTGTCCTGAACGGCCGGGTGCTCCCACATCTCGGTGTGCATCGCCGGGCACACCAGTACCGGCGCCCGCGTTGCGATCAGGACGTTGGTGAGCAGGTCGTGCGAGTAGCCGCTCGCATAGGCCGAGAGCAGGCGGGCTGTGGCGGGGGCAACGACCACCAGGTCGGCTTGCTGGCCCAGGCTCGTGTGCGGAATCGGGGTGGCCGAGTCGGAGAACAGCGAGGTTCGCGCCGGTTCGGACCCGAGCGCGCTGAACGTGGTCTCCCCCACGAACCTGGTGGCGCCCTCGGTCATCACCACTGACACGTGCGCGCCCGCATCGACCATGCGTCGGCACACGTCGACCGCCTTGTAGGCCGCGATCCCGCCGCACACACCCAGGACTACTCGACTACCTGCGAGCGGCGACAAGCGTGGCCCCCTGGTATGCCAGCCGGTCAGGACCCGGCGTCGTCGGAGGACTCAGCCTCGCCGACTGCCGATTCGCCGTCTTCGGGGTCTTCCTTGGGAAGCAGCGCCTCGGGGATCGGCTTGCCGGTCGCACCGCCGACGCCCTCGATCTTGTCGTCGGCGATCTCCTCGAATGCTATCGAGAGCGGCTTGTGGGCGGTCGAGGTGACCTGAGGCGGCACGACTCCGTGGGCCATCGCCGCTCCGAGCTGGGCGTAGTAGGTGTTGATGCCCCGAGCGCGTCGCGCCGCCACGGCCACGAGGGCGAACTTGGATCCGGTGCGGTCGAGGAGCTCCTCGACGCCTGGGTTCATCATCGTGTCGGTGGTGTCAGCCATGGTGCGCGTGATCCTTGCAGGAATGGGGGGTTTCACTGCGATGGTCCGGTCGCAGTCGGTCCTCCATCATACCGGGCGGTCCGCCTGCGGCGCCTCATCGCGATGCGCGAGCTCGGGCGACCAGCGCCTCCACCTCGGCCACGGCACGGTCCAGGTCGTCGTTGAGGACCATGGTGTAGGGCAGATCAGCCGCCAGGGTGACCTCCTCGTCGGCCTTGGCCAGCCGCTGGGCGATCCTCTCGGGGTCATCGCCGCGCCCGACCATGCGGGCACGCTGTTCGTCGCGGCTGGGTGCGTCCACGAACACCAGCAGGGCATGCGGATACAGCTCATGGATGCGCCGCCCACCCGCCACGTCGATCTCGAAGACCACATCGCATCCCTCCGGCGGCTCCGGACGCGGGCTGCCCTGCTTGTAGTCCAGGAAGTCGACCCACTCGAGGAATCCGCCGGCGGCGATCCGCTGCTCGAACTCCTCCGGGGTGGCGAAGTGGTAGGCGTCAGCGGACTCGCCGGGCCTTCGGGCCCTCGTGGTCCACGAGCGGTTCACGTAGAGGGCCGGGTCGTGCGCCAGCAGCCGGGCGACGAGGGTGCCCTTGCCGACACCACCGGGCCCGGAGATCACGACCACGAGCGGCTCGGTCATGAGACCTGCCCCGACAGCTCGGCTGCCAGCTCGAGCACCTGTGTGACCGTGTCATCGTCGAGTCTGCCGATGGCCCTGCGCCCCTCGATCCCCCGGGCAGCGAGCGCACGGCGGGCGTCCACCTTGCGAACCCTTGGCAGGGAGTCGAGCAGTACGCCGAGCTGGATCTCGGCCGCGGCGGGGTCATCGGCCATCGCCAGGCACTCCGCCAGGCCCAGCTCGCCCGAACCCAGTGCACCGCACACGCTGTTGCGCACCTCGCGCACGTGCGCCGCCCAGCGCAGTGCAGCTTCCCTCGCCGGATCCACGCCAACGCCCGGCGTTCAGATGGCCGACGCGACCGCTGCCGCCGCTGCCGGTGGGTCCTGTGCCGAGGTGACCGTTCGGCCCACAACGAGCAGGTCGGCTCCGTTGGCTGCGGCATCCTGCGGTGAGGCTGCCCGGGACTGGTCGTGACGCTGGTCGCCCGGCAAGCGGATCCCCGGCACCACCCGCTTGAGCCGCGGGGCGAGCTCGCGTGCGGTCTGGAGGTCCTCGGCCGCGAGCACCAGGCCCGCACATCCACCCTCCACGGCGTCTCGTACGCGGTTGGGCACGATGTGGGCGGGGGCGTCGTCGTCGCTGGTCAGCACGGTCACGGCGAGGGCCGTGGGCTGCGGGAGGCCGGCTCCGCTGGCACCCTCGAGCAGGCCCTCGACGCCGGCCTCGAGCATGTCCACGCCGCCGCGGGCGTGCAGGGTCAGGTAGTCGACACCCAGCGCGCCGAGCACGCGCGCCGACTTGTGCACCGTGGTGGGGATGTCGAACAGCTTGAGGTCGAGGAACACGCCGTAGCCGAGGTCCCTCATCGCCCCGATGGCATCAGGGCCCGCGGCGCTGAACAGCTCGAGGCCGATCTTCGTGACTCCGAACCAGGGGCGCAGTTCGCTGGCGATCCTGTGGGCCTCCACCAGGTCGTCGAGGTCGAGCGCCAGGGCAAGCCTGTTTCGCACTGCGTCGGGAGCAGCCTCCCCCACCGCCGATGCCTCAGTCTCGCCCATGTGCCATTCCCTTCAGGTCTGCCACGGCGTCGATGCCGTGGGTCGCGCACCAGTGTTCCAGACCCCGGCGCACCGTGTCAGCACTCCGCGGGTCGGCGAACGTCGCGGTGCCCACCTGCACCGCAGAGGCGCCCGCCATCATCATCGCGACGGCGTCTCGCCCATCGGTCACCCCACCCACGCCGACGATGGCCAGTTCCGGCAGCGCCGCATGCACGTCGAACACCGTGCGCAGCGCCACCGGCCCGATTGCGGCGCCGGACAGTCCGCCGCCGGCCGCCCGGGCGCCGAGCACGGGCCGAGCCTCGTCGATGTCGATGACCATTGCCTTCAGCGTGTTGATGAGCGTCACCGCATCGGCGCCGGCCTCCGCGACGGCAGCCGCCACCTCGACCACGCGGTCGGTGTTCGCGGACAACTTCGCCCATCGCGGCCGGGCGGCCGCTGCGGTGGCCTCGATCACCCCTGCAGCAACGTCTGGATCGTGTGCGAACAGGTGCGAGCCGCCGTCCAGGTTCGGACAGGACAGGTTGACCTCGACCGCGGCCACCGTGTCGCCGAGGTCGGCGAGCGCCTCTGCGGCGCGCTCGTAGTCCGCCAGGTGACGACCCCAGATGCTCACGACGACCGTCGCCCCGGTGTCCTCCAGGGCGGGCAGTTCCTCGCGGCGCCAGTGCTCGATGCCGGCACCCTGGAGCCCGACGCTGTTGATCATCCCCGACGGCGTCGGGTGCACACGCGGCCCCGGATTCCCCTCCCATGGCCCGGCCATCATCGACTTCACGACCACGGCACCGAGGTCCGACAGGTCCATGTGGGCGCCGAGTTCGTCGCCGTGGCCGGCGGTGCCCGAGGCCGTCATCACGCCGGCCCGCAGGCGCGTGGAACCCACGGTCACCGACGGGTCGACCGGCGCTGGCAGCCGCTTGCGCCTCATCGCCTCACCGGGGTGAGCCCTCGCCGGGTGCAGCATCGGCGCGGGCGTGGTGGTCCTGAAGCGAGCGCACGGCCAGCTCGCGGGTGGTCCACTCGGCGATCCCATTGGCAGCCGCCAGCGCCGCTGCTGCGGTGGTCACCAGCGGCACCTTGTTCTCGGCGGCCGCTCGTCGCAGGTGTGCACCATCGGCGCGGGGCCCGCGGCCGCGCGGACTGTTCACGACCAGCTGAATGGCCCCACTGGAGATCAGGTCGACCCCGTCCGCCGCCCCGGGGGCATCCTCTGTGGCCCCTTGTGCATGCGCGGGCACGCTCACCTTCGCGACCTCCGAGGCCACGTCCACACCGTGGGATCGCAGGTACGCGGCGGTGCCGGCGGTGGCCACCAGCCCGAAGCCCAACTCCTGGAACCGCCGTGCTGCGGCCAGGCCGGTGGCCTTGTCGCGGTCGGCCAGCGACATGAAGACCGAGCCCGAGGTGGGCAACAACTCCCCGGCCGCGAGCTGACCCTTGGCAAAGGCCATCGCGAAGCTGTCGTCGATGCCCATCACCTCGCCGGTGGAGCGCATCTCGGGGCCGAGGAGCGCGTCGACGGCTGGGAACCGGCTCCATGGCAGCACGGCTTCCTTGACCGCGACGTGGCTGCCCGATGACCTGGGCACGAGCACACCCTCGCTGCGCAGCTCCTCGAGGCTGTCGCCACACATCACCCGGGAGGCCACCTTGACCAGCGGAACGCCTGTGGCCTTGGCCACGAACGGCACGGTTCGGCTCGCCCGGGGATTGGCCTCGATCACGAACACCTGGGCGCCGGCCGCCGCACCTCCACCGCCACCGGCGACCTTCTTCACCGCGTACTGCACGTTGATCAGCCCGCAGACACCCAACTCCGTGGCTATTCGGCGGGTGTACTCCTCGATCACCGCGATCGTTCCCTTCTCGAGACCCACCGGTGGAATCACGCATGCTGAGTCCCCGGAGTGCACCCCGGCTTCCTCCACGTGCTCCATGATCCCGCCGATGATCACCTCGCCGGTGTCATCGCGGATCGCGTCCACATCGACCTCGGTTGCGTCCTCGAGGAACCGGTCGACCAACACCGGCCGCTCGGCCGAAAGGCCTCCTTCGCGTCCGAGTGAACCCTCGCCCGCGATTGCCGTCCACGCCGAGCGCAGGTCGTCGGGCCCGTAGACGATCTCCATGGCGCGACCGCCGAGCACGTAGGAGGGCCGCACCAGAGCCGGGTAGCCGATGCGATCCACGATGGTGAGCGCCTCGTCGATCGTGGTTGCAGTGCCGCCTGCGGGCTGGGGGATCTCCAGCCGCGCACACATCGAAGCCCACTGGTCGCGGTCCTCGGCGGCATCGATGCTGGAGGCAGGCGTCCCGAGCACGAGTTCAGGCGGCAGCGAGTCGGCCAGCTTGAGGGGCGTCTGGCCGCCGAGGGAGACGATCACGCCCTTGAGCGAACCGCCACCCTGCTCGGCGGAACGACGCTCCGAGTCGATGACGTTGAGCACCTCCTCGGCCGTTAGCGGCTCGAAGTAGAGGCGGTCCGACGTGTCGTAGTCGGTTGAGACGGTCTCCGGGTTGCAGTTGACCATGACCGTCTCGTACCCGGCGTCCCCGAGAGCGAAGCAGGCGTGCACGCAGCAGTAGTCGAACTCGATGCCCTGGCCGATCCGGTTGGGACCGGAACCGAGGATCAACACCTTGTCGCGGCCAGACGGCTGGACTTCGCTGGTGTCCTCGTAGGTGCCGTAGTGATACGGGGTCTCGGCTTCGAACTCGGCCGCGCAGGTGTCGACGGTCTTGTAGGTCACCTCGACACCCGCCTCGATTCGGCCAGCGCGGACCTGCGCCTCCCCGAGCCCCCACAGGTAGCCGAGCTGCGCGTCACCGAAGCCGAGCGACTTGGCCCGCCGCCACATGCGCCGGGTCATCGCCTGCACGGCTGCATCGCCCGTGCCCAGGCCTGCAAGCGCCTCTCGCTCCTCGACCACCGCGAGCATCTGGTCGAGGAACCACGGGTCGATGCGCGAGGCGTCATGCACCCGTTCCAGCGGCTCACCCCGGCGCAGCAGCGACTCGACCTCGTAGATGCGCTCGGGCGTGCCGACTGCGACGCGTCCGAGAAGGTCCTCGGTCGGGATCGAGTCAAAAGCCGACTCGCCCGGATCGCAGTTGAGCCCGGCGCGGCCGTGCTCGAGGGACCGAAGCGCCTTTTGCAGCGACTCCGGGAAGGTGCGCCCGATGGCCATCGCTTCGCCGACCGACTGCATTTGGGTGCCGAGGCGGTTGGCGGCGCCCGGCAGCTTCTCGAAAGCCCACCGCGGGACCTTGGTGACCACGTAGTCGATGACCGGCTCGAAGCTCGCAGGCGTCTTTGCGGTGATGTCGTTGGGGATCTCGTCGAGTGTGTACCCCACCGCCAGCTTCGCTGCGATCTTCGCGATCGGGAAGCCGGTCGCCTTGGAAGCCAGCGCAGACGAGCGGCTGACCCGCGGGTTCATCTCGATGACCACCTGGCGGCCGGTGTCGGGGTCGACCGCGAACTGCACGTTGGATCCGCCGGTCTCCACACCGACCCGACGCAGCACCGCGAACGCCGCGTCGCGCATCTGCTGGTACTCCACATCGGTGAGCGTCTGGGCGGGTGCCACCGTGATGGAGTCGCCGGTGTGCACGCCCATCGGATCGACGTTCTCGATCGAGCAGATGATCACGCAGTTGTCGGCGTGGTCACGCATGACTTCGAGCTCGAACTCCTTCCACCCCGCGATGGACTCCTCGATGAGCACTTCGGTGATGGGACTGGCCTCGAGGCCGTTGGACACGACCGCCTCGAACTCCTCGGATGTGGATGCGATTCCGGTGCCGCGGCCGCCCAGGATGTAGGCGGGTCGGATCACCACCGGCAGGCCGATGTCGGCCACCACCTCCTGCGCCTCGTCCATCGAGTGGGCGACGCCGCTGCGGGGTGTGTCGAGTCCGATCTCCGCCATCGCCTTCGAGAACAGCGCCCGGTCCTCCGCAGTGGCGATCGGGCCGGCCTTTGCCCCGATCAACTCGATGCCACGGCGTTCGAGCGCCCCGGACTCGTGAAGGTCCATCGCCAGGTTGAGCGCCGTCTGCCCGCCGAGGGTCGGCAGCACGGCGTCGGGACGCTCGGCGTCGAGGATGCGCTCTATGACTTCCGGCACCAGCGGCTCCACGTAGGTCGCATCCGCGAAGTCGGGGTCGGTCATGATGGTGGCGGGGTTCGAGTTGGCGAGGATGACCCGGTAGCCCTCTTCGCGCAGCACCCGGCACGCCTGGGTGCCGGAGTAGTCGAACTCGCAGGCCTGGCCGATCACGATCGGGCCGGAGCCCAGGATCAGGATCGACTCGATGTCGTCACGACGTGGCATTTGGCGCTTCCTGTCGGGCCATGGCGGCGGCACCGCGGAATGCACCGGTGCGGTGTGCCACGCTTGGCGTATGAAGTTCGGATTCGAGCAGCGTTGGACCGCGACGGTTGGGGACGTCGTGGACCTCTACACCGATGAGTCGTTCTGGTCGTCTGTCAGCGGCTTCACGAAGACCAACCCGCCCGAGGTGCTCGAAGTCACCCGCAACGGGGCCACGGCACTCACCAGGTTGCGCTGGAAGCTCAACGTCGACCTGCCGAGCCAGGCTTCGCGGTTCATCGACCCCGACAATGTGGCATGGGTCGAGGAGACCACGTGGGACGTCGAACGGGCCACGGCAACGGTTGCCTTCGTTCCGGCCCAGGGGGCATCGCTCATGAAGGCGTCGGCCGAGGTGGCGGTGCGCGCCGAGGGCGACGAGGCGATCCGCAGGGTGACCGGCGAGCTGCACGTGCGCATCCCGCTGCTCGGCAGCCGGGTGGAGCACGCCGTGGTCGACGGAGTGGGCGACCACCTCACCGAGGAAGCCGACGTCGTGGCGGGCACGCTGGAGGCCTGACCGGCACGGCGTCACTTCGTGGCGCTCCCGTCGATCAGGTCCGCGAATCGGTCGAACAGGTACCGGCTGTCGTGCGGGCCGGGGCCTGCCTCGGGGTGGTACTGGATCCCGAACGCAGCCACATCGGTGCACCGGAAGCCTTCCAGTGTGCCGTCGTTCAGGTTCACGTGGGTGACCTCGGCCGACTCGAGGGTGTCGGCGTCCACGCAGTAGTTGTGGTTCTGGCTCGTGATCTCGATGTGGCCGGTCGCCAGGTCCTTGACGGGATGATTGCCACCGTGGTGTCCGAAGGGCAGCTTGTAGGTTCTGGCGCCGAGCGCCGTGGCCAGCATCTGGTGGCCCATGCAGATGCCGAACACCGGCACCTCGCCGAGCAACGCCTTGACCGTGTCGGGTACGCCCCGCACCGCGGAGGGGTCGCCCGGGCCGTTGGACAGGAACACCCCATCGGGTCCGCGCCCGAGGATCTCGTCGGCCGACGTGGCGGCCGGCACCACCTCGACCGAACCGATGCGGGCGAGGTTGTCGACGATGGTGGATTTGATGCCGAGGTCCAGTGCCACGATGCGCCGAGTAGCGCCGGTGCTGGACGCCACGCTGCGACCAGCGGGCTCTGTGACCTCGCTCACCAGGTCGAGCCCGTCGGTGCCGGCTGCCGTGCCGGCGGCGCTGCGCAGGTCTGACTCGGCCGCGGCGCCGAACACCCCGGGCAGCGCCCCGTGGTCGCGCAGGTGGCGGGTGAGACGGCGCGTGTCGACGCCCGCTATGCCGGCCACGCCGTGGGAGCGCAGCCACGCGTCGAGGCTGCCCTCGGAGCGGTGGTTGGAATCGCGACGCGCCAGCTCACGGACCACGACGCCGCTGCATCGCGGGTAGGTGGACTCGTTGTCGGCCGAGTTGACCCCGTAGTTGCCGATGTGGGGGTAGGTGAACGTGATCACCTGCCCCGCATAGGACGGATCCGAGATGACCTCCTGGTAGCCGGAGAGCACGGTGTTGAATACGAACTCCCCGCGGTTGACCTCACCCGGGTTGCTGGCGCCCATGGCTTCACCTTCGAACAGGGTGCCGTCGGCCAGGACTATGGCGGCCTCGACCGGGGCGCTCACCGCAGCACCTCGCCGTCACGGACCACGACCTCGCCGGCACAGACCGTGTGACGGACCTTTCCGCGCACTTCCCTTCCGACATATGGCACGTTGCGGGACCGCGACGCACCGCCCGTGTCGTCGATCGTCCAACGATGCTCCGGATCTATGACGCACAGGTTGGCGGGTTCGCCTTCGGCGACGGGTCGGCCGTGTGCGGCCATTCCTGCGATGGCGGCCGGACGCCAGGAGAGGCTCGCCAGCACGTCGGCCTCGGTCATCGAGCCGCCGTCGACCAGTTCGGTGAACGCCAGGGCCAGTGCGTACTCGAGCCCGAGCATTCCCGGAGGTGCCTTGTCGAAGGGCAGCTCCTTGCTCTCGGGTGTGTGCGGGGCGTGATCGGTTGCGATGGCGTCGACCGAACCACTCGCCAGCCCTTCCTTCACCGCTGCCACGTCGTCGGCGGTGCGCAGCGGGGGGTGGACCTTGAAGGTTGCGTCGTAGTCGACGCAACACTCGTCGGTGAGTGTGAAGTGGTGCGGCGCGGCCTCAGCGGTGATCGGCAGACCTCCGGCGCGTGCCGCGGACACCATGGCTACCGACCCGGCGGTCGAAAGGTGCAGGAAGTGCATCCGGGCACCGGTTAGCCGGGCCAGGGCGATGTCGCGCATCACCATCAGTTCCTCGGCCTCGGCGGGCTGGCCGGGTAGGCCGAGCCTTGCGGAGACCTCACCTTCGTTCATGCACGTGCCCTCCGACAGAGCCGACACCTCGCAGTGCTGGGCCAGCGTCACCCCGAGCCCGGCTGCGTATTCGAGGGCACGACGCATGAGCCGATCGTCCTGCACGCCGTCGCCGTCGTCGGTGAACACCCGCACGCCCAGAGCAGCCATCTCGGCCATAGGTGCTAGCTGCTCTCCGGCACGACCGACGGTGATCGCCCCGGAGCTGTGCACGTCGACGACCGAGGCCCGGCCGAGCTCGAGAACCTCGCGCACCACCGAAGCGTCGTCGATGGCGGGGGTCGTGTTGGGCATCGCCAGCACAGCCGTGTAGCCGCCAAGCGCCGCAGCACGACCGCCGGTGGCGATCGTCTCCGCTTCCTCGCGGCCCGGTTGGCGCAGGTGTGTGTGCAGGTCGACCAGGCCCGGCGCCACGATCGCGGAGCCGGCATCCAGCACCACGTCGGCGGACAGGTCGGGGCCGACCCCCGCGATCATGCCGTCGACGACCAGCACGTCGCCCGTGCGCTCGCCGCTTGCATCGATGATTCGCCCGCCCTTGATCACCGTGGGCGGGTATGTCCCTTGCGGGGCCTGTCGAGCGTTGTCGGTCATCAGTTCTCCTCACCGGCCGCGGCGACCTGGTCCGCGAGGCTTCCGAGAGCCTCGCGCCCGGAGCCGAGCAACAGATACAGCACGGCCATGCGCACGGCGACTCCATTTGCGACCTGGTCGGTGACGACGGCGTTGGGCCTGTCGGCAACCTCCCCGGCGATCTCCACTCCGCGGTTCATCGGGCCCGGGTGCATCACCAGCGTGTCCGAGCCGAGCGCATCGGCCCGACGGGTGGTGAGTCCGTACAGCGCCGTGTATTCGCGCAGGGTCGGCACCAGTGCCTCTGTCATCCGCTCGCGCTGCATGCGCAGCAGGTAACAGACGTCGATCTCGCCGAGCACGTCATCGAAGGAGTGGCAGACCTTGACCGGCCACGAGCTCGTGGTCGAGGGCAGCAGGGTGGGCGGAGCCACGAGGGTGACTTCGGCGCCGAGATTCGTGAACGCCTCCATGCACGAGCGGGCCACTCTCGAGTGCTGGACGTCACCCACGATCGCCACCCTCAGCCCTTCCAGGGACCCCCGACGCGACCGGATCGTGTAGGCGTCGAGGAGCGCCTGGGTGGGATGGGCATGCCATCCGTCGCCGGCGTTGATCACCGACGAGGCGGCCCAACGGGCGGCCTGGGCGGGCACACCCGAAGATCCGTGACGGATGACGATGCCGTCGACTCCCATCGCCTCGATCGTCTCGATCGTGTCGCGCACCGACTCGCCCTTGCTTGCCGAGGACGTCGAAACCGAGAACCCCATCACATCGGCCGACAGGCGCTTGGCGGCGGTCTCGAAGCTCAGTCGCGTACGTGTGGAGTCCTCGTAGAACAATGACACGACCGTGCGCCCGCGCAGCGCGGGTACCCGCGGGATCCGGCGTGCGAGAACCTCGGCCATGCTGTCCGCGACGTCGAGGATCTCGTGAATCTCGTCGCGCCCGAGCTCGGAGATCGTGAGCAGGTCCTCGCTCACGGCTTGGCCATCTCGCCGATGCGAACAGCCGTGAGCGACACGTCGACCAGCTCGTCACGTCGTGTCGGCAGGTTCTTGCCCGTGTAGTCGGGGCGGATCGGCAGCTCGCGGTGGCCCCGGTCGACCATCACCGCCAGCTGGATCGTGCGCGCCCGGCCGAAGTCGACCAACGCGTCCAACGCAGCACGGATCGTGCGGCCGGTGAACAGCACGTCATCGACGAGCACCACGTCGCGGCCGTCGAGGTCGACCGGGATGTCGGTGACCTCCTCGGGCAGCACGGGCCTGATCCCTATGTCGTCGCGGTACAGGGCGACATCCAGCGTGCCCACCACCGGACCGTGCACCACCTCGTCGCTCTCGGCGCCGGGTGCCGGATCCTCGCCGTCGGTCTCGCCGGCCACCGCCGGGTCGCTGCCGTCCCAGGGCTCGACCCCCTCGATGTCGGCCAACACTGAGGCAAGGGCACGGGCCACCGTGACGCCGCCGGTCTGCAGGCCGACCAGCACGACGTTGTCGAGGCCCTTGTTTCGTTCGATGATCTCGTGGGCCATCCGGCGCAGGGCCCGACCGATCTCGTCGGCCGACATCACCTCTGCCCGGGCAACGAAAACGCCCCCGTAGGGGCGCGTCATCCGTCGCTCGCGTTCTGCCATCAGCAGTCCTCCTGGCCGTAGGAGCCTCGCTGGACTCCCTTCACGGTCAGAACGCGACCATAGCCGCGACCGGGCGATCGTGCGAGGCGCCCCCTGGCGGACGCCCGGGCAGGCAGCCCCGCTCAGGTGTCGTCGGGCGTGGCGCCGGACTCGTGCGACATTTCACTGGGCTCGCCTGGCGTCGCACTCGGTTCATCTGGCCGCAGCCGGCGGGCCGCCGCTGCCAGCAGCCCGTTGACGAACCGGGGCGAGTCGTCGGTGCCGTAGGTCTCGGCCAGCGCGACGGCTTCTGACAACACCACGCCCGTGGGCACGTCGGCGCAGTGGCCGAGTTCCCAGATGGCCACTCGCAGCATGCTTCGGTCGAGTGTCGCCATCCGCTCGGTGGTCCAACCGTCTGGCGCGAGTTCGGTGAGCAGCCCATCCAACTCGCCGAGGTCGTCGTCGACCCCCGCCACGAGGGTTTCTGCGTACCGGTCCGGGGCAACGACCTGGGCGGCGAGCACGCTGCGGCCGGTTCGGCCGGTCATCGCAGCCTCGTAGAGCAGGTGAACCGCGCGCTCCCGGGCCGCGCTGCGGCCACCCTCGACGGGTCGGATCCGTGGCGCGGCCTGCCCGGGTTCGCCGTCGCCTGACTGCTGGGCGCCACCCTGCTCGGAGCCGGACTCGTCGGGACCGGTCATGCGCGGGAGATGAACTCCCCGGTGCGCGTGTCGACCTTGAGGCGCTCCCCGGGCTCGATGAACAGCGGCACCTGCACGACGTGGCCGGTCTCGAGGGTGGCGGGCTTCTTCGCGCCGGAGACACGGTCACCCTGCACCCCTGGCTCCGTCTCGGCGACGCCCAGCTCCACCGAGGCCGGGAGCTCCACGCCGATGATCTCCTCGCCGTAGAAGATGATCTGTGCGTTGGCGGTGTCGATCAGGAAGCTGGCGGCTTCACCGATGGTGGCCTGCGGCACGTTCATCTGGTCGTAGGTCGAGTTGTCCATGAAAACGAAGTCCGTGCCGTCGCGGTACAGCAGCTGCATCTCGCGCTTGTCGACGATCGCGCGCTCCATCTTCTCGCCGGCGCGGAATGTGCGGTCCACGACCGCCCCCGTGCGCACGTTCTTGAGGGTGGTGCGCACGAACGCCCCGCCCTTGCCGGGCTTCACGTGCTGGAAGTCCGACAACGTGTAGAGGCCGTCGTCAAGGTCGACGGTCATTCCGGTCTTGAAGTCTGCGGTTGAGATCTGGGGCATGTCTGGGCCTCGTTGTTGTCGTGCACCGGTCGCGAGAGCGCCGGATCGGTTGGGCCACGGCGCTGGCCGTCAGCCCAGCTGTGGGTCCTTGGGGGCCAGCGTCAGGCGTTCACAGCCGCCTTCGGTCACCAGAACGGTGTCCTCGATGCGGACCCCACCGAGATCGGGAAGGTACACGCCGGGCTCCACCGTGACCACATGGCCGACCTCCAGGGTGGCAGTGGAGCGGGAGGAAACACGTGGCTCCTCGTGGATGTCGAGACCGACTCCGTGACCGGTGCCGTGCAGGAATGCGTCGCCCCAGCCCGCATCCTCGATCACATCGCGGCAGACCCGGTCGACCTCCACGGCCTCCACGCCTGCCGCAACGGCCTCCACGCCTGCACGTTGGCTCTCGGCCACCACGTCAAGCATCCGGCGCCGCTCGTCGCCCACGTCACCCACTGCCACGGCGCGGGTCATGTCGGAGTGGTAGCCGTCGAGGAGGGCCCCGAAATCGATGACCACCAGGTCACCCTCGGCCACCTGCCGTCCCGACGGGGAATGATGCGGTCTCGCACCGTTGGGACCGGCCGCCACGATCGTCTCGAAGCTCAGGTCATCGGCACCGAGGCGCATCATGGCGGCCTCCAACTCGAGCGCGAAGTCGCGCTCGGTGGGGCGGTCGGCCAGGCGGTCACGCACCGAGCCCAGTGCCTCATCGGCTATCGCGCAGGCGGCCCGGATCCTGGCGGCCTCGCCGGGGTCCTTCACGAGACGCAGATCCTCGACCAGCCCGACCGTGGGCACGAGGTCGCCGTCGAAGAGCTCGTCTGCCCAGCGTCGCTGCGCGGACCACGAGATCGAGTCGGCCTCGAGGCCCAGCCGGTCGATGCCCGAAGCGGCGCCGGCAATCGTGAGCTCGGGGGCAGCGGTGGAGATCTCGATCTCGGCAACCACACCTGAATCGGAGAGCTGCTGTTCGCTCTGGGTCGTGTAGCGGCCGTCGGTCACGAACAGCACCCGGTCGGGAGCCACCAGCACCATCGCGGAAGACCCTGTGAAGCCGGTGAGGTACCGCACATTGGTGAGCTCGCTAACCACCACCGCGTCGACCCCGGCGTCGTCGAGTGCACCGCGGAGGCGCTCGATCCGAGCGGCCACATCCATCGGCGGTAGGTCCTCGGGGCTGTGTGTCGGTGTGACGCCTTCGGTGACGGTCATGCCGAGAGGGTACCCAGCAGCCCGGCCATCGCCCTGACGGCCAGCGGATAGCCCTCGCCACCGAGCCCGGCGATGACAGCGGTGCTGACCGGTGTGAGCACGGACTGGTGACGGAAGTCCTCGCGCGCACCCGGGTTGGACAGGTGTAGCTCGACCACGGGCCCCTCGAATGCCGCCAGTGCGTCGTGCAACGCCCAGCTGTAGTGGGTGAAGGCCCCTCCGTTGATGATGATGCCCGCTGACTCGGCGCGGGCAGTGTGCACCGCCCTCACCAGGTCGGCCTCGCTTTCGGACTGCAGGTGGGTGACCGCGAGCCCGCACTGCTCGGCCTCGCAAGCGGCGGCATCGACGTGGTCGGCAAGGGTGGCGGTGCCGTACACATCGGGCTCGCGCTCGCCGAGAAGGTCGAGGTTGGGTCCCGACAACAACAGGACTGCTGGCTGGCTCATGTCATCTCCTGCAACGCTGCCTCCGCGGTCTCGGGGTCAACGCCCTTGACCACCTCGACTCCCCCTTCGCCGAGCAGCACGAACGTGAGGCCGGTGCCGAGGGACTTCTTGTCGCGCCCCATCAAGTGCACCAGCCTCGCGGGATCCGTGCCAGCGGGTAATTCCGTGGGCAGGTCGTAGCCGGCCACGACCCTACGGTGCTCGGCCACGGCATCATCGCCGATGCGCCCGAGCATCCGGGCGAGTTCTGCGGCATAGACGAGGCCGATCGCAACCGCCTCCCCGTGGCGCAGTTCGTGGCCGCCGCCGGTCTCGAGCGCGTGGGCCAGGGTGTGGCCGTAGTTGAGCAGGGCCCGCCTGCCACCTTCGCGCTCGTCCGAGGCCACCACGTCGGCCTTGATCTGCACGCACCGGGCTACCCGTTCGACCAGCGGCAGCGTGTCGAGGCGGTCTCCGCCCAGCCAGTTGTACTTCGCCATTTCGCCGAGGCCGCACCGCCATTCCGCAGGTGGCAGTGTCTGCAGGGTCTCGGTGTCGCAGAACACGGCCGTCGGCTGCCAGAAGCTGCCGACGAGGTTCTTGCCCTCCGGCAGGTTCACGCCTGTCTTGCCGCCGATGGCGGCGTCGATCTGGGCCAGCAACGTGGTGGCAACGTGGATGACGGGCAGGCCACGGTGGTACACCGACGCGGCGAATCCCGCCACGTCGGTGACCAGCCCGCCACCGACACCCACCACGCAGTCGGCGCGGCTCAGGCCCCACTCGGCCCACTCCGAACACAGCTGTTCGATGGTGCCGAGCCTCTTGTGCCACTCACCCTCGCCGATCGTGAACACCCGGTGATCCACCCCGGGGTCGACATCGACACCGACCGCCGCCTGGGTCACGACCGCCACCTTCGAGGCGCTCTCGGGCACCGCTGCCGCCAGCTCGCCGCGGACGCCCTCGCCGACCAGCACCGGGCAGCGCCGCCCATCGGCCAGCACGAGATCGACCTGCAGTGTGTCGCTCACAACCACACTCCCGTCAGTGCTGCTGCAATCGCTTCCGTCATGGCTGCAACCCGATGCTGGCGGTGACTGCATCGGCGATGGCCTCGGGAGTGCCGGCAGACACGTCGATGACCACATCGGCCAGCGACTCGTAGAGCGGGCCGCGTTCGGCATGCATCTGCTCGAGCCGTTCCAGCGCATTGCCGGCCAGCAGGGGCCTGGCCTCTTCGTCGGCCGAGAGCCGCGGCGCCAACTGAGCGGGCGATGCGTCCAGCCACACAACCGTGGTACGCGACGAGAGCAACCCGGCTGCCTGCGGTGTCGTCACCACTCCACCCCCGGTGGCCACCACCGCAGCAGGGCCTTCGAGGGTCGACTCGAGCGCCTCGAGCTCACGACGGCGGAATGCCTGTTCACCTTCGACCTCGAACAGCTCCGCGATGGTGGACCCGACCTGTTGCTGCACCAAGTCGTCCAGGTCAACCGCGACCCGGCCGGTGCGCCGCGCCACCAGCGGAGCGACACTTGACTTGCCGGTGCCGGAAAGGCCCACCAGCGACACGTGGGCGGCACCCCTCACGTCACGGTGACCGGACCACCGCCGAGCAGCTCCTGCAGCGCGCCCTTCAGGGGCATGGTCGGCACGTCCAGCGCCTCGATCACGATGGTGACGCCCTGGTCGCAGTCGAGGACGATGACCGTGGAGTTGCGCTTGGCCTTCACCCCGAGACGGAACTTGGCCTCATCTGCGTTCTGGGCCTCCACAGATCGAATGACCTCCCAGCCGAGCCGGAAGTCGGGACCACTGGGTCCGTTCACGGTGACACCGGTGCCGTCGAGCACTGCCACGCACTTCTTGCGCTTCTTGGTCTGGCCCGGGTAGCCACCGTGGTAGACGACGTCTTCCAGGGTCAGCTGTCCGCCGGCCGAACCGCCTTGCTGCGCGAGAGGTGGACCATCGCCCGGCAGTGGGCGGTCGTCACCGGCTGCCCACATGGGCGCCTCGGCCCCCTGGGGGTTGTTGACCGGCACGGCACCGGGCAGCGGAGCCGCTCCGGCTGGGCCCGCAGGCGCATCGGATGGGGGAAGCGGCTGGCCTCCGGGCATCGGCGGATCCGCCAACGGCTGTGCTTCGGGTGGTTGCGCCATGGGCTCGGCCACAGGCGCGACAGGCGGCACCGCTGCAGGTGGGGCCTCCGGCGGCGGCGCCATGGGCTCTGCCACAGGCGGGGCAAAGGCCGCTGGGGGCTCCAGAGCCGGCTGGGCCTCTGCTGCAGTGGCCTCGATGGGGCCGGCGTCGAATCGCTGCTCGGCCACCGGAGGGGCTGCGTCGCCCCCCGGACCCGCGGCTTCGGCACCCTGTGGGACCATGTCGCCGGCCGAGAGCAGTTCCTGCAGCCGGCCTACCACCTGGTCCACGAACGGCTCGGGCCACATCGCGATGAGCGTGGACCCGCCGTCGAAGGAGGCCTCGACGGGCAGCCTGGCCCCCACCGGGTCACCAACTGCATCGAGGTTCACGAGGCGCCGCAGGTCGAACCACTGCGGTGCGCCCTCCACCCCGACCGGCGTGGTGCCGAGCGAGTTGCCGGCCAGCACGAACAGCGTCGGGGTGCCGTCAGGGTCGTGACCAAGCACGCCGCGACCCACCGCATCCGGCGCCGCTCGCCGGCCATTGTCTGCTGAACGTGAACTGAACACCGACACGTCGGAACATGCTACTGGACCTGCGCTCTGGGCCCCCGCACCCCCACCGCTTCGAGCTCCCATCGGCTGGCGCTACTGAGCTTCGCCGTCGCCGAGCGCGGCCGCGATCGCCTCTGCGGCCTTGGGGCTGAGACGGCTGATCTGCGACAGCACATCGCCCGATGCAGCGTCAGCCTGGGGATCGGCTCCGTTGTGGCCACCGGTCGCGGCGGGCTGGTCGGCTGCCTGTTGGGCAGGATCCCAGGCGGGGTTCTGCTCGCCACCCACGAGGTCGTCGATCGGGAAGTGCTCGGGGAACTCGCCCGCAGCCCCGGCGACCGGCTCGGCCTCGTATTGGGGTTGGGTCGGCAAGCCCTGGGCGACCACCGCCTCGGCCTGCGCGAGGTGTTCACCGGGCGCCGGTTCCTGCTCTGACACCACCCGGGCCTCCAACAACGGCTCTGCGACACCCGGGGCCATGGGCTCGGGAGCGGGCTGTGGCGGCGCCACTGACGCGGCGGCCGGCACCTCCGCCTGGGCAACGGACTGTTCGGGGAATTGCTCCGAGAGCGGGACGTCCTCCGGGGCGTCCCACTGGGGTGCAGCCTGTGGCACCGCCGCATCGGCCGGTTCGGCTGCAACGGGCTCGGTCGCGAGCGGTGCGGGGGCGTCCGGCGCGTCGGCCACGGGCTCTGCAGCCGCTGGCTCGCGGAACTCGGACTGAACGGGGACTGGTTCCTCGGCCACAGGCTCGACCGCGACCGGCTCGGCGGGATCGGGCAGCGGGGCTGCCGGCTCAACCTCCACCGGGGCCACGGCGGGGTGCGCAGCCACCCCGGCTGCCGGCTCGGTCACCTCGATCAGGCCGCGGTCCACCAGTTCGGCAAGGCGGGCGCATCCGGCGAACTCGCTGGCGCCGAGCGACACCAGCACGTCCTGCACCCTCGGGCCGGGACCGATCGCCACGACAGCGGACCAGTCATCGGCGCTGAGGCGGATGTCGGCGCCCGGAAGCTCGGTGCTCAGCTGTACGTGGTGGGCCAGGTCCGGCACCCGCTCCAGGATGCGCTCCCATTGCTCGAGCATCTCGGAGGCCGCCGCCATCGCCTCTCCCACGTCGGTGGAGAAGCGAGCCTCGAGAGGCTCCTCGCCGGTGCTGAACTCGAAGGAGCCGTCGTTGAACCTCAGGAGCTCCCAGACGGCATCAGCTGCCTCGTCGAGATCGCGTCCCTGCAGGTTGCCGGCGATGAGGCGGCCTTCGTCCACCCACAGGGCGCCGCGCCCGCGGTCGCCGACGAGGTCCAGCCGGCCGGTCTTGTTGGACGTCGTGAGCAACTGCAGGACGTCTACGAGTGGGAACGAGTCGATGGTGCCTTGGAGGGCCACTTCCGTTTCTCCTTGCGCGGGAACGACACCTCATCGGCACGTTTGGCCGGCTGGTTCAGTTTTCAGGTGGTTCGACCGCTGCCCGGGCCATCTCGGCGACGGGGGCCTGCCCGCCTGTCCAGATACCGAACGCCACCGCTGCCTGGCCGACGAGCATCCCCAGGCCGTTGTGGGCCTTCGCACCGGCCTGCCGTGCAGACTCCATCAGGGGCGTGTCCGCAGGGTGGTAGACCAGATCGCTCACCACCAGCGCCGGGCGAATGAGCGACGGGTCCACGGGCGACTGGTCCCCGTCGGCCATGCCGACAGGGGTCGCGTTCACGAGCAGGTCCGCGGATGCGAGCGCGTCGCCCAACGACTCGGGTCCGGCGGTCCGACCAGCCCGGCCGGCCAGGGCTGCCGCAACCAGCGCCTTGTCCGGAGTGCGGTTGACCACGACGACTTCGGCGGCGCCCGCACCGGCCAGCGCCAGCACGACCGCACGCGAAGCTCCGCCGGCGCCCAGAACGACACATCGTGCACCGGACGGATCGAATTCCTCTGCGGCGAGTCCGGCGAGGAATCCGGCACCATCGGTGTTGTGGCCCACCAGGGTCTCGCCGTCACGCTCGATGCAGTTGACTGCTCCCAACGCCTCGGCATCGCCGGTGAGCCGGTCGAGCGAAGCGATCACCTCCTGCTTGTGGGGCATGGTCACCGACAAGCCGCCGAGGCCCAGCGAGCGCACTGCGGCCGCAGCCTCGGCCCCGCGGCCGCGCGGCACCTCGAAGGCCGCGAAGGTCCAGTCCAGTCCGGCTGCAGCGAACGCGGCGTTGAGGATGGCCGGCGAGCGGCTGTGGCGCACCGGATCCCCGATGACGGCCGCGACCGTGGTGGAGCCACCGGGGGCACCGGAGGGCAACACGTCTCAGAACACCCCGTCGGCCTGCGCCTCGGCCTTGGCCTGCTGGAACTCCGAGTACGACTCCGTGAACAGGTGCGAGGGCGGGTCGTTGGAGACCAACACGTAGAACCTCCAGTCGCCCGTGGGTGGGTCGATGGCGGCCTGCAGCGAGGCCCTGCCGGGCAGTCCGATCGGGGTCGGCGGCAGGCCCGCGTTGAGCCGCGAGTTGTACGGCGAGTCCGCCTCGAGTTCGGACTTGGTGAGCTCACCGGAGTTGCGGCCCAGTCCGTAGAGGATCGTGGCGTCGATGCCGAGTGGTTCGCCGTCGTCGAGGCGGTTGTAGATCACCCGCGCAATCTGGCCGCGCTCCTCCTCGGGACTCCCCGTCTCCCGCTCCGCCATGGACGCGACGGTCACCAGCTCGTAGGCGCCCAGGCCCCGGAGCGCCTCGGCACGCTCGTAGCCCAGCTCATCCATCACCGACACCATCTGGTCGGCCAGGGTCTGCAGGATCTGCGTCGCCGTGGCGTCGTCGGAGAACTCATAGGTGTCGGGGAAGAGCAGGCCCTCCCAGCTGGTGGACCCCTCTGGCAGGTATTTGGAGGTGACCTCGCCTGACCCGAGCGCGAGGAGAAGGTCCTCCACCGTGACGTTGGGGTGCTGTTCGGCTATCTGGTCGAGCGCATCCGTGAGGCGCTTGCCCTCGGTGACGCGCACCTTGGACGCGCCGACCGGCAAGGGGCCGGCGTCGAGTACCGAGACCGCCTCGTCGAAGCTGGAGTTCTCCCGGAACTCGACGTACTCGCCGGCCTCCCAGGGGCCCTCGCCCTTCAGGCCCGTGTAGCGGGCGAACAGTCCGCCGTCGCTGACGACGCCGGCGTCAGCCAGGATCTCCCCGATCGAGTCGTTGGATGAGCCCGTGGGGATCTCGATGCTGGCGACCACAGCACCGGGTTCGCCGGGCGGGTCGATCTTGCGCGACACCCAGAACACCAGCCCGCCGATCGTGATGGCGAGCACCAGGACGGCTCCGACCACGAGGGCCAGCACGCGACGGCCACCGTCGGCGTCGTTGGGCAGCGGAACCCAGTCATCGTCGGTGAGGGGGTCGGGTGCCCCATCGCCCTGGTCGGTGTCGTGCTCGCTGGTCCTGGTCAACTCGGTTCCCGGGGTTCGGATTGCGTCTCTGGGGGCGTAGTGCCGCCACGGCGTGCGTCCAGCCATCCCTGCAGGATCACCGAGGCCGCAGCGGCATCGATCACGGAGCGCATTCGCCTCGAGTCGAGTTCGGCGGCCCTCAGCGACTGCTCTGCCTCCGTGGTGCTCAGTCGCTCATCGTAGGGCTCCACGGGTACCGGCACAGACCTACTGAGAGCCTTCATCTCCTTGCGGGCACGCCGCGCCGCGGGACCGTCGCCGCCATCCAGGCTCAGCGGCAGCCCCACAACGACCACTTCGGCCTCCGCCTCCTGCACCAGTTCGGCTATCCGGCGGTGGTCCTCAGCCCAGTCGCGACCCCGGTGGATCACCTCCATGGGTACCGCCGTGCGGCCGGCCGAGTCCGAGATGGCGAGGCCGATCCTCTTCGATCCAAGGTCGATGCCCATGGCTCGCATCGGGGTCAGGCGCTGAGCAGTGCCCGCACGCTGTCGAGCGCTTCGTCCAGCTTCTCGGGCAGCTTGCCGCCGGCCATGGCCAGGTCCGCGGCCTTGCCGCCGCCTCCTCCGACCAGCCTGGCTGCTTCAGCGATCAATTCCGAGGCGTTGAGGCCACTGTCGGCCGTGACAGCCGCTACCAGGGCCACGCCCTTGCCGCCGGGCGATGAGCCGAGCACCACGGCCTTCACGTCCGGCTTGTCACGTAGCGCCACCGCCAGGTCCCGTACGTCCTCGCGGCGATCGGAGTCGACGCGCGCCACCACAACACCGTTCACTGCCGACCCGGCCAGGTCATCCGACTGACTACCGGCCAGTTGCCGGCGCAACTCGGCCACGTCACCGCGCAGCTCCTTGAGTTCCGCCAGCCGCTTGGCCAGGCCTTCACCCAGATCCTCCACCGGCACGCCGAGTGTGTCTGCGACCGAGTCGATCGTGGCCTCGCGCTCGCGCAACAGGTCGACCACGGCGGCGCCTGTGACGGCCTCGACACGGCGCACGTTGGAGCCGATCGAACCCTCGGACACGATCCTGATGATGCCGATGTCGCCGAGCGCACCGACGTGGGTGCCGCCGCACAGCTCGGTGCTGTGCGGGCCTGCCTCGAGCACGCGCACGACCTCTCCGTACTTGTCGCCGAAGAAGGCGATCGCCCCCATCTCGCGGGCTTCGTCCATCGAGGTCTCGAAGTGCCGCACTGCTGCATTGGAGAGGATCTCGGCGTTGGCGAGGTCTTCGATGCGGGCAATCTCGTCGGGGGTGACGGCGCTGTGGTGCGAGAAGTCGAACCGCAGGCGGTCATCGGCCACCAACGAGCCTTGCTGCTTGACGTGGTCGCCCAGCACCTCGCGCAGGGCCCAGTGCAACACATGGGTGGCCGTGTGGTTCCGGGCGATCGCCGAACGGCGCGGCGCGTCGATGGACGCAACTGCCGACTGGCCCGGCTCCACGGTGCCCTCGACGTCCCCGATGCGGTGCTGGTGGAGCCCGGGTAGCGAGTTGAGGGTGTCGAGCACCTGTACCGAGCCGGTCTCGGTGGTGATGGTGCCGGTGTCGCCGACCTGTCCGCCCGCCTCGGCGTAGAACGGCGTGGCATCGAGGTAGAGCGAACCGTTGCCGATCGCCAGCACGGTCGCCTCGGTGGACGACTCTTCGCGGCCGGTGAAGCGGGTGGGCCCCGACTGCGCCAGCACCGAGCGGGCCAGCTCTGCGTCTTCGCCGGCCTCCACACCCGTCTTGCGGCCTGCTGCCCTGGAGCGCTCCCGCTGCTCGCGCATGGCGTCCTCGAAGCCGGCCATGTCGACCGCGGAGCCGCGTAGATCCGCCATCTCGGTTGTGACCTCGAGGGGGAATCCGTAGGTGTCGTGAAGCACGAAGGCGACGTCACCGGAGAGCTCTCCGCCCTCACCGACTGCATCGAGCTCCGCATCGAGCAGCGTCGAGCCGCGCTCCAGCGTCTGGCGGAACCCTTCTTCCTCCCGCCAGATCAGCTCGACCACGTGATCCTCCTGGGCGCGGAGGTCGGGATATGCGTTGCCCATCAGGTCCACGCATGCCTTGACCATGCGGGGCAGGACCAGCTCATGCACGTCGAGCATGTACGCGAACCTCACGGCGCGTCGGATGATCCGGCGAAGCACATAGCCGCGGTCTTCGTTGGATGGGATCACGCCGTCTGACACCAAGAAGGTGGCGGTGCGTGTGTGGTCCGCCAGCAGGCGCAGACCGATGTCGCTCAGTTCTCCCGAGCCCAGCTTGGCGCCAGTGACCGACTGCGCCTCCTCGAGCAAGGCCACCAGCACGTCTGCCGCGTACAGCGACGGGCTCCCGGCCATGACGGCCAGCAGGCGCTCCAGCCCGGCGCCGGTATCAATGTTCTTTGACGGCAGGTCCGACAACTCACCGCTTCCCCCACGGAAGTACTGCGGGAAGACGAGGTTCCAGATCTCGACGTATCGGTGCTCGGCTGCGGGGTTGGCGGGGCCACCAGCCGGCCCGACCTCGGCGCCGAAGTCCCAGAACACCTCGGAGGACGGACCACAGGGCCCGGTCTCGCCCATCTCCCAGAAGTTGTCTTTGTCGAGCCGCTGGATGCGCTCGCGGGGAAAGCCCACGGCGTCGGCCCAGATCTCCTCGGCCTCGTCGTCCGAGGTGTGCACGGTGACCCACATTCGGTCCCCGTCGAGTCCGAGCACCTCGGTGAGGAACTCCCAGGCCCAGGGGATCGCCTCGGCCTTGAAGTAGTCGCCGAAGCTGAAGTTGCCCATCATCTCGAAAAAGGAGAGGTGCCTGGGCGAACGACCTATGGCATCGAGGTCGTTGTGCTTGCCACCCGCACGCACGCACTTCTGGACCGAGGCCGCCCTGGGCGGGTCATAGGGCACCGGTTCCTCGCCCAGGAAGTACGAGACGAACGGCATCATCCCCGAGTTGGTGAACATCGGCGCCGAGGGATGCGTGGGAATGAGGCTGGCCGAGGGAACCAGTGTGTGGGCGCGCTCCGCGAAGAAGTCGTTCCAGGCGGCGCGGAGCGCGTCCGCGGTCATCGGGGTAGGCGTGCTGGCTGACATCGGTGACGCGAGGTTACCGAGCGGACCGGCGCACACCAGAAGCGTTTGATCCGCGCAGCACCCGCAGTGGTGGGTCACCGGCGCCCGGGTCGCGGCGCAGGTCGAGGGAGGCCTCGGTGCCGAACAGCCTCCCTTTGAGCTCGATCTCGCGCTCGACCATGCCTGCACGGCCCTCGCTCACGGCTGCCCGCACACTGCGGCCCATGGCACGGGCCCCGCGGCCGGCGGCTGCGACGACCTGCTCCGCGCCCAGCTCGTCGATACTGGAGCGCACCTTCCGCTGCGCCCAGACGGTCCCGGACGCACCCGCTGCGGCTCCGACGCCCATCCAGAACAGTCGCTTCATGGCTCCATCATGGCGCAATCGGGCCCGCCCGGCAGAACAATGCCTCGCGCCCGGACGGGCTGGCAGTAGCGTCCGGGGTCGCGTGCAGCCACGCGCTCGTGTCAGAGCCGCAGGAGGTGGCCAGATGACGGCAGCACTGTTTGGTCGGATCGGCCTCTTGCTCGGACGATTGCAGGGCGACAACGCCGATTCCGACGACCAGACCGACACTGTCGCCGAGGCCTTCGAGGGCGTCGGTGGCTGCGACCTCGAAGGCGAGGGCATCTGCCGCTGGGTGTATGACCGCACCAAGAGCGAGGGCCTGGCTGACGCGACCGAGTTCTTCTCGAACAACGTCGTGCAGATCCTCGTGATATTGGCCGTCGCGTTCGTGATGCTCTTCGTTCTCAAACGGGCCATCTACCGGGGAATGGACCGTGTCGCGCAGAGCGCGGTGAAGATCAAGAACCAGCAGGCCGAGGATGACGACGTACCCGAGCGCATCAGGACCGAGCTCGAACAGGAGAACCTTCGCGTCCACCAGCGCACCGAGACGCTCGCTCACGTCATCTACGCGATGACCCGGTTCGGGGTCTGGACGATCGCGGTGATCCTCGTGCTCGGCGAGATCGGCATCAACCTGGCGCCATTGGTGGCCGGAGCCGGAATCCTCGGAGTGGCGCTCGGTTTCGGTGCCCAGAAGGTGGTCGGCGACTTCCTGTCGGGCATCTTCATGATCAGCGAGGACCAGTTCGGCGTTGGCGACGTGATCGACCTGGGCGAGGACAGCGGCACCGTCGAGCGCATCACTCTGCGCACCACCGTCGTGCGCGACATCTACGGCACCCTCTGGCACGTCCCCAACGGTGCGATCGAAAGGGTCGGCAACAAGAGCCAGAACTGGTCGAAGGCATTGCTCGACGTCGGAGTGGCATACGGCACCGACACCGACCTGGCATCCGGCGTGCTGCTGGACACTGCGCACGAATTGGCCCATGACCCCGAGTGGGAGGACTCCTTCCTCGATGAGCCGGAGGTGCGCGGCGTCGAGGACTTGGCGGCTGATGCAGTCACGATCCGCATCTCGGTGCGCACCCGCCCGGCTCGCCAGTTCGACGTGCAGCGTGAGCTCAACCGGCGCTTCAAGCTCGCCCTCGACGAGGCGGGCATAGAGATCCCGTTCCCGCAACGCACCGTCTGGGTGCGAAACGACGGCGGCGAAGCCGACACATGATGGCGACACTGCGTGTCACGGCAGCAGCAACGACACTGCGTGTCACACCGGAGCCGTAGGTTGTCGAACATGAGCGACGCCACACTCAGGGTCATACAGAAGCTGCTCAGCCGTGCGGAGGCCACCGACTTCGAGTCGGAACGCGAGTCGTGCCTGGCCAAGGTCGCCGAGTTGATGGCTCGGCACTCGATCGAGGAGGCCCTCGTGTGGGCTGCCGCCGGCGAACAGGAGGCCGGCACCGAACAACCCACCGAGCGCCTGCTCGTGGTTCCGTCTCCTTACGCGGCCCGAAAGGTCTCGCTGTTCGGGGCGGTCGGCGAGCACGCTGGCTGCACAGTGATCGACGTCGGTTCCGAACCCGACGGGGTCCGCAGGGTCGCCGCAGTGGGGTTTCCCGGTGACCTCGACCGCATGGAGGTGCTGGTCACGTCGCTGCTCGTGCAGCTCACACGCTCGATGCTGGCGGGCGGCCCGCGCCGGGGGGCCCGACGCGGCTCGCCGGGCGCCACGGCCGCATGGCGACGGAGCTTCATCTCGGGGTTCACAGCCCGAGTGGCCGAGCGCCTGGCCGACGCACGGCGTACTGAGGCGGCACATGTCGCCGACCAGCGCCGCTCCGGGCCGGCGGAGGCGCCGGATCAGTCGTTGGCACTGGTGCTGGTGGCACGCGAGGAGGCCGTGGACGCCGAGGTGAGTCGCCGCTACCCCTACCTGCGCAGCCGTCGCATGGATGCGGGGTCCTCACGCAGCGGGCACAGCGCTGGCCGCGACGCGGGTAGCAGGGCGGGGCTCGGCGAGGCGGCCCTGCGCGGCGCCAGGGCCCTCACGGCCTGAGGCTGTCCGGCTTGGGCGCTGATGGCGATGCGCGGGCGGTCTACGCGGCCGAGGCCGCAGCGATCCGCGACCTACCGCTGCGACGCTTCGGCCGCTTCAGCGAGCTGGAGGCATACGTCGAGTCGGTGGTTGTCGGCGATTGGTGGGATGAGACGTTTCCCGCTGCACCGGTCGAGCTGGAGCTGCAGAGGCGCTCTCGCAACGCCACCTGGTCTGCGGCTTGCACGACGGCCGACGAGGTCGGGATCATGGCGATAGTCGACGGGCATGGCTGGGGCCTCGAAACGGTGCTGCACGAATTGGCACACCTTGCAGCCGGGCACGAAGCGGCCCACGGGCCGGCGTTCCGACGCGCCCTTCGCCTCTTGTGGCGCCACGAAGCGGGCGTCGAGGCGTGGAGCGTGCTGAACGCGCACCTCGAGGCCACAGGAGCTGACAGCTGAACGCCGGGCAGCTCAGGCGCTGCGTCTGCCGCCCAGGCGCCGGGCCGCCCGGCGGGTACCTTCGGCCAGGGCCGCTCCCTTTATGACCGGCGAGGTGATGGCGCGGTACGTGGCGCCGGTAGTGCCGTCGACGCGCTCCGCGATGCCGGTCGAGAGGTCGAGGAGGTGCTCCACACGGTCCACTTCGGACGCGGCGCGATCTGCTGATCCTGCAAGGTCGGCGACCAGTGGTCGGGCCGCATCGCTGAACTCCTCCGTGGCGACCGCAAGGGCATCCGCGGCGGCGCCCAGGCGGCGAGCGGCGGCGAAGAATGCGATGCACACCGCCACCAGTGCGAGGGCACCGAGGACGGCGGCTGTGACTGCCAGCAGGTCGACTGCACTCATGGGGCCATCTTCGCAGACCGCTTCGGTCTCGCCGGGGCAATGGGCACGTCCTGTCTCCGCCGGGGAGCACACCGACGCGCTGCACGACATGGCCACGTCGGGAACACCCAGGGGGTCAGCCGGCACCGCTGCCCGTGGAACCACCACTGCCGCGACGGGCCAACCAACCCTCGACCGCCGCAGCCTCGCGCCCGTGGCGAGACGGACGGTAGTAGTGCGCGTCGGCGAGTTCGGCGGGCAGGTATTCCTGGTCGACCCAGCCGCCTTCGTCGTCGTGGGGGTACTCGTAGCCCACACCGTGTCCCAGGCCCCGGGCCGACCGGTAGGACGCGTCGCGCAGGTGCATCGGCACCTCCCCCACCGGAGCGGAACGTATGTCGGCCACGGCACGCCCCAGCGCCGCGTAGGCGGTGTTCGACTTGGGGGCCAGTGCCAGGTGCACGGTGGCATGGGCCAGGTTGATCCGCGCCTCTGGAAGGCCGACGTACTCCACGGCCCTGGCAGCCGCTTCCGCCACCATCAGCGCGGTCGGGTCGGCGAGCCCGACGTCCTCCGACGCTGCGATGACCAACCGCCGGGCGATGAACCTCGCGTCCTCGCCCGCCTCGAGCATCCGGGCCAGCCAGTGCAGTGCCGCGTCCGGGTCCGAACCCCGGATGGACTTGATGAACGCCGAGATCACGTCGTAGTGGTCGTCGCGGCCGTAGCGCACCGAGGCCACGCCGAGCGCGGCCTGTGCGTCATCGAGGACCACCTCGACCGCTCCGGTTCCGCCCTCGCGTTCCAGCCGCGAACTCGCCAGCGCGATCGAGACCTCGAGGCTCGTGAGCAGGTGCCGCCCATCGCCCCCTGCAGAGTCGACGAGGTGGTCCACTGCCGCGGGTTCGGCGTCGGCCGCTTCGGCCTCGAGGCCACGCGCGGCCAGTTCTCGCAGAGCGGCCTCGTCGAGTGGCTCGAGGCGGAAGAGCGTCGACCGGCTCATGAGAGGCGGATTGACCTCGAACGTGGGGTTTTCGGTGGTGGCCCCGATCAGCACGATCAGGCCGGTCTCCACCGACGGGAGGAGGGCGTCCTGCTGTGCCTTGTTGAACCTGTGGATCTCGTCGAGGAACAGGATCGTGCCCCGTGAGTGCGCGCCCAGCCGGGTCTCTGCCTCCGCTGAGACCGCCCGGATGTCCTTGACCGAAGCAGTGACGGCCGACATGGGCACGAACGCCTTGGCTGACGCCTCGGCGAGCAGCCGCGCCAGAGTCGTCTTGCCGGTGCCCGGTGGCCCCCAGAGGATGACCGATGAGAGCCGGTCGGTGTCGACCAGGGCACGAAGCGGCGCACCTGCCCCGAGTAGGTGATCCTGGCCGACCACTTGGTCGAGCGTCTGCGGTCGAAGGCGGTCCGCCAGCGGGCCACGTGCTGCCAGTCGTTCGGCCGCAGCCGCAGTGAACAGGTCGTCCATGGCCGCACGCTACCGCCCGTCCGGCCGCCGCCACTGCGCCACGCCGTTGCGGCGCAGCCGACTCAGGTGCTCGGTGGCAGCAGTCGCAGCCCGAGTTCCTCGAGGTGGGCGTCGTCAACCGCGGTGGGCGCCTTGGTGAGCGGATCACCGCCCGACTGTGTCTTCGGGTACGCGATCACCTCTCGGATGTTGTCCTCGCCCAGCAGCAACGCCACGAGCCGGTCGAGACCGAACGCGAAGCCGGCGTGGGGCGGCGCGCCGTAGCGGAACGCCTCGAGCAGGAAGCCGAACTTCGCGGCCGCTTCTTCGGGAGAGATCCCGAGCAGATCGAAGATCCTCTGCTGGACGTCCCCTCGGTGGATTCGGACGCTTCCAGAGCCCAGCTCCCACCCGTTGAGCACCAGGTCGTATGCCTGGGAACGGACCTTGAGCAGGTCCTCCACCTCGCCGTCGAGGAGGTCGAGGTCGTCGGCATGCGGCATCGTGAACGGGTGGTGAGCCGGCACCGGCTTCCCCGTTGCCTCGTCGACCGACTCGAACAGCGGGAAGTCGACCACCCACAGGAACTGCAGACCGCCCTCGTGTACCGGCGGGCGGCCGAGTTCGAGCCGCAGGAGCCCCAGCACATGGCAAGTCCGCAGCCACTCGTCGGCCACCAGGTAGCAGACGTCACCCGGCTCGGCTCCGAGGCGCTCCACGATGCCTGCCAGCTCCTGGTGGGAGAGGAACTTGGCTATCGGCGAGGTGAGCGTGGGGGCACCGTCAACTTCTTCGACCCTCATCCACACGAGGCCCTTGGCTCCCCACCGCTTTGCCGACTCCGTCAGGTCATCGAGCCGGTTGCGGCTGGTGTCGTCGCTGGCACCCTTGTGGCACAGGCCCTTGATCGAAGTCGCCCTGAAGGCGTTGAATTCCGTGTCCGCGAACACGTCGGTGAGCTCCGTCAGTTCCATACCGAAACGCACGTCGGGCTTGTCTGAGCCGAAGCGGTCCATGGCGTCGTGCCACGTCATGCGCGGGACTTCGCCGATGGGCTCACCCGTGACGGACTCCGCCGCTGCGGACACGGCAGCTGTGATGGCAGCCAGCACGTCCTCCTGGCCGGCAAAGCTCATCTCCGCGTCGAGCTGGCTGAACTCGAACTGGCGGTCGGCGCGCAGGTCCTCGTCACGCATGCAACGGGCGATCTGGTAATACCGATCGACCCCTCCCACCATGCAGAGTTGCTTGAACAGCTGGGGGCTCTGCGGCAGCGCGTAGAAGTTGCCGGGGTGAAGCCGCGACGGCACGACGAAGTCGCGCGCGCCTTCGGGGGTGGACGCGATCAGCATGGGCGTCTCCACCTCCACGAAACCCTGTGCGTCCATCGCCGCCCGGATCGCCGAGTTGATCACCGCACGCTTGCGCAGGTTGTCCTGCATGCGCTCGCGGCGCAGGTCCAGGTAGCGGTGCCGCAACCTGATCGTCTCGTCGACCTCCGAAGCGCGGTCGTCGAGGGGGAACGGCGGCGGCTCGGCCGCCGAGAGGACCTCCACCTCGCAGTCGGCAAGCTCGAACTCGCCCGTGGGCAGCTTTTCGTTGATGGTGCCGTCGGGACGCTCCCGCAGGGTGCCGGTGACGCGCAACACGTACTCGCTGCGCACATCCACCGAGCCGTCGACCACGCATTGCAGCACGCCCGTGTGGTCACGCAGGTCGACGAAGGCGAGGTGCTCGCCATGCTCGCGCCGGCGGCCAACCCAGCCGCACACGGTGATGGTGGAGCCGATGTCCTCACGCCGGGGCTCGCCACACATGTGGGTACGCATCGACGTGGCGCCTCCCGGCGCGCTCTGGCTTGGCTCGGTCATGGCTTTCCTCTGTCGCTTCCCTTGTCGGATGCACCTGCGACCGCGGCGCGCACCCGGGTGACCGCATCTCCCAACGGCACTCGTTGCTGCACGGAGTCGCCTGCGGTGTCACTGTGGTGTCGAAGTGTGCGCAGGGTCACCTCTCCGGCCGCCAATTCGTCCTCACCCACGATCAGTGCCACCGCCGCACCGCTGCGGTCCGCGGCTTTCATCTGGGCCTTCATGCTGCCACCACCGAAGCGCCGGTCGGCGCTGAGACCGGCGGCTCGCAGCTCATGGGTCAGGTCGCGGGCGACGGCCCCGCCGGTCATGTCGACCACGAAGGCGTCCAGGAGCGGTTCCGGCGACGGGAACACCCCTTCGGCGTCGGCTGCCAGCAGGATCCGGTCGACGCCGAGGGCGAAGCCGATCCCGTCGGTTGCCGGGCCGCCGAGGTCCTCTGCGAGCCCGTCGTAGCGGCCGCCTCCGCCGATTGCGTTCTGCGCCGCATCCAGGGCATCGGCGGCGAACTCGAACGTGGTGCGCCGGTAGTAGTCGAGGCCGCGCACCAGGCGCTCCTCCACCCGGAACGGTATGCCGAGTGCCTCCAGGCCGTCCTTGACCCGCGAGAAGTGCTCGGCGGACCCGGCAGAGAGGAACTCGGCGATGGTCGGCGCGTTGGCCACGACACCGCGGTCTTCGGAGCGCTTCGAATCGAGTACCCGCAGCGGATTGCGACCGAGCGTCTCAAGCGCCTCGCTCGACAGGTCTGCGGCGTGGGACTCGAGATGACCGCGCACTGCCTCTGTGTAGCGGGCGCGGTCGTCGTGCTCGCCGAGGGTGTTGAGCAACAGCGTGACCTGCCGGAGCCCCAGGTCCTCGAAGAAACGCCAAGCGAGGGCGATCACCTCGACATCGAGGTCGGCATCATCGCTGCCCAGCGCTTCGACCCCCACCTGGTCGAACGAGCGATAGCGGCCTTTCTGTGGGCGCTCGTGGCGGAAGTTGGAGCCCGCGTAGAACACCTTCCATGGCAACAACGGCTTGTGCTGCACGAATGCCCGTACTGCCCCGGCGGTCATCTCCGGTCGCAGTGCTATGCGCCGGCCGTCGCGGTCGGTGAAGTCGTACATCTCCTTGGTGACGACGTCGGTCTCCTCGCCGACGCGCAGGAATACTCCGAGATCCTCGAGCAGCGGCGGTACCAACTCGCGGTAACCGGCGCGTTGGGCCGCCGCCACGAAGAGGTCCACGAGTTCGCGCCGACGCGCGGAGTCGGGCCAGAGCATGTCGCGCATGCCCGTGAGGGACTGGAACTTCTCGGGGCGATCGGCACTCACGACGGCCCAAGCTACCGGAGCATGCGCCCCGGCCCGGAACCGGTTGCACATGGCTCCCGATGCCGATTCCGCCGAATCGGCGAATGGGCCGCCTCAGCGCCGCAGCGAGTCGCCCAGGGAACGCACCTGGGTCAGCAGGTCGTCCTCGTCCCAGTGGTACACCGTGGGCACGCCGGTGGCTTCCTGGTGGGCGTGGGCGATCCAGTCCATGACGCGGTGGCAGTCGTCGCGCTCCGTGAGCCGAGTCATCTCCCCCAACACGCAACAGGGAGTCTCCGGGTCGAGCGAGATCGCGACCGGAAGCACGTAGTCACACGCCTCCATCAGCTTGATGGTGCCGTCGTAGAGCGGCTGGAGGTGCAGGGTGGCACGCTCGGGCGGCTCCTCACCGCGCCGCTTGAGCCAGCCGTCACGAGCCTTCTTGATCAGCCCGGCGGTCACAGACAGGTCCTGTGAGCCGCTGGCGGCCATGGCCAGCAATTGGCCACCCTGGGCCATCTGCTGTTCGAGCTCATGACGCATCACGACGTTGTTGGCGCGCACCAGCTCGGAGTCGAGCTTCGCCCTGCGACGACTGGCCGTTTGCGGAATCGACAGGAAGGTGCGAGCTCCGATCTGCAGTACCTGCATGGCCGGCACGCCGAGTGCCGCCTGGGTGGCGACCATCCGCGAGACCAGCACGTTGGTCCGCGCCGCCAGGTCGTCGAGCTCCACCCGCTTGCCGAGCACGCCGAATGTGCGTTCGGAGTTGCACATGGCGGTGAGGAATGCTCCCAGCACCAGGGCAATGTCGATGATCTGGCCGTGGTTGGTGACCAGCGCCACGTTCTGGTTCTCGAGGAACATGAGGCTGCGCAGGTGGTTGAACAGATGGTCGTTACGAGGATCCTGGAACGGCTCCAGCAGAACCCGGTCGAACTCGGGAAACGCTGCGTGGGCGTAGAGGTCCACGGCGTCCAGGCCCTGCGGGTCGGGATCGACCTTCACACACGTGGGGTCGTGGAACTCGAGCGCCTTTGTGTACGGAAGGGTCTGCAGCAGGTCCGAGTGGCCGGTTCGGGTGAGGCCCAGCATCGACTTGTAGACCGCCTCGGGGTCAGCTTCGGCGAGGAGCGCCTCGGCCTTCTCGACCGGGTCCTGCGTTTGTTCCCGCGGCGTCACATCGGAAGCCGCTTGCTCCTTGGGCGCCTCGCGCTCCGCTGGGCTGTCGGCCCCCGTCTGCGCAGCCGACTCGGGGTCACCCACGACATGGAGCTCCGGTCGCTTGTCGTCGTTGTCGTCGTTCGCGGATCGTGAAGGCACGTGGTCTCTGACTGTCGCTGCTGCACTCAGGTTACCGAAGGCGGCGGTTCGGCACTGAAGGACTCCACAGCGCCGACGACCCCCCGGAGAACGAGGAAGGCCCCCGGCTGAGCCGGGGGCCTTCCTGCGGTTCTCTGGTTCTGATCAGGCAGTGGTGGTGCCGTTGTCCCAGATCGACAGCTTCAGTCCGTTGGCACCTGAAGCTGCGCCGTTGCCGGTGGAGCCACCGTTGCCAGTGCCTCCACCGCCGGCACCCTGGGTGCCGGACCCGGTCGAGCCCGCCGAGCCACCGGAGCCTCCGGATCCGCCCGAGCCTCCGGAACCGGAGCTCGTGCCTGGTGCGAGGGTGTTGCCAGACTCGGCAAGGGTGCCCGTGCCGATGTTGAACACGGCGATCGACGGGCCACCGGCGCCACCACCGGCGCCACTACCGGCGCCACCACCACCGCCGGCACCGCCACCGCCACCGCCGCCTGCGAGGCAGCAGGACCTGGTACCGCCGTTGCCGCCGTTGCCGCCGCGGCCGCCGTTGCCACCGGCCTGGCCGGCGCCACCGTTGCCACCATTGCCGGCGGTAACCGTGCTGTTGGTGAGGGTCACGTTGGAGTCGTGGGAGTAGACACCGAAGGAGCCACCGCCGTAGCTGCCACCGCCGGAGCCAGCGGTACCGCCGGTGCCACCGGCACCACCGCCACCACCGCCACCACCGGAGGCCGAGGCGGACTTGCCGCCACCACCGCCGCCGGCGCCGGCGCCGCGGGCGCCGCCACCACCGCCGGTGCCGTTCTGGCCGACGTAGGTCGCACCGGAGCCGGAGACGCTGTTCGAGCCTGCGGAACCGGCCGATCCTGCGCCACCACCGGCGCCGCCGCCACCGCCACCGGCGTTGGTACCGCAACCGAAGAGGCTGCCGCAGCCGCCGTTGCCGCCACCGGCGCCACCGCCACCGGAGCCACCGCCGTTGCCGGAGCCGCTGTAGTCACCACCGCGGCCGCCGCCACCGGAGTTGCTCGGCGAGGTTCCGGAGCAGCCGGAGCCTCCGTTGCCGGGCGAGCCCGGGCCGCTGGCGTTGGCGCCGTTGCCACCGTTGCAGGCGTTGCCCGGCGTAGACGGCTTCGAGCCGCCCGAGTTGCCGGCGTTGCCGGCCGCCGCGGTAACCGTGGAGTCCACGATCAACAGGGTGGATCCGGTCGCAAGCACGCCGTAGGCGCTCGCTCCCGCACCGGTTGGGGTTCCCGAGTCGACCGCGAGGTCCTGGAGGGTGGCACCGGTGCTGGTGCCACTGGCGAGCACGCCCGTCCCGCTGCCAGTCACCGTGGTCGTGCCGGTCCGGCCGTCGAAGTCGGTCTCGTAGCCGCCGCGGACGACCAGGTCACCCGTGAGGGTGAAGCCGCCGAACGCACCGTTGGACACCTGCACAACGCCCTTGCCGATGCCGCTTGCGTTGGTGACGCCCTGGCCGATCGTTGCGCAGGGAGAGCCGATGGCACCACAGGAACCCGAGTCGGTGCCAGTGGTGCTCACGAACAGCGTGTCCGAGGCGTCACCGTCGGCACCGTCACAGTTGCTGTCGACACCGCCGGCATCCAGCGGGTCGGCAGCACCCGGGTAGGTGCCCGAGGCGTTGTCGTCACAGTCCGTGGGAGGCGACACGCCGTCGCCGTCGTCGTCGATGACCACGGAGATGCCCACTGTCTTGGAGGCGCTGTCCCCGCTGTCGTCGTGGACGGTCAGCGTCGCTGTGTAGTTGCCCTCCGAGTACGTGTGGCTGGGAGCTGCGGCGGTCGACGTGTTGCCATCACCGAAGTCCCATTCGGTCGACACGATCGTGCCGTCGGGATCCGATGAGGCAGACGAGTCGAAGTTGACCACCAGCGGGCGTGCGCCGCTCGTGGGGTTCGCCGAGATTGCCGCAGTGGGCGGCGTGTTGGGGTTGACCGTGATCGTCACCGAGGCATCGTCGGTCGCTGCGTCCTCGTCGGTGACCGTCAGAGTGGCCGTGTAGGTGCCGTCGTCGACGTAGGTGTGCGTCGGCGTGGCACCGGTGCCGTTGTTGCCGTCACCGAAGTCCCATGCGTAGCTGACGATGGTTCCGTCGGGATCGGTCGAGCCCGTGCCGTCGAAGTCGACCTCCAGGTCCTCCTTGCCGGTGAGCGGGTTGGCGCTCGCCGCCGCGTTCGGGGCCTGGTTGGCAAGGACGGTGATCGACACCGATTTGGAGTCGGTTGCGCTGTCATCGTCGGTGACGGTGAGAGACGCCGTGTAGGTGCCCGGCGTCAAGTACGTGTAGGTCGGGGCAGCGGCGTTGGAGGAGCCTCCGTCACCGAAGTCCCACGCGTAGCTGACGATGGTTCCGTCGGAATCGGTCGAGCCCGTGCCGTCGAAGTTCACCTCGAGGTCCTCCGGACCAGAGGTGGTGTCCGAGCTGATGGCGGCCGTCGGGGCCACGTTGGGCGCGTCCACCGAGATCGTGACTGTGTCGGTGCCGATGGCGCTGTTGTCGTCGGTCACGGTGAGAACAGCGTCGTAGCTGCCCGCAGCGGTGTACGTGTGAGCGGCCGGAGTTGCGCCGGTGGCGGAGTTGCCGTCGCCGAAGTCCCAGCTGTAGCTCAGGATGGAGCCGTCGGAGTCAGACGAGCCGGAGCCGTCGAAAGTGACGGCCAGCGGGAACTCACCCGAGGTAGGCGTCGCCTGGGCGTCGGCCAGTGGAGCCACGTTGTCCGAGACCGTGACGTTGACGGTGTCGGTGTTGAACCCCCCGAGCGTGTCGGTGACCGTGAGGCTCGCCGTGTAGTTGCCGGCTGCGGTGTAGGTGTGCGCTGCCGGGGTTGCGCCGGTGTCGGAGTTGCCGTCACCGAAGTCCCATGCGTAGCTGACGATCGCGTTATCGGGGTCACTCGAGCCGGAGCCGTCGAAGGTGACTGCGAGCGGGGTCTTGCCCGAGGTCACGTCCGAGGTGGCAACAGCGGTGGGGGCCTGGTTGGCGTTGACCGTGATGTCGATGGAGTCCGATGCGATGGCTCCATCGTCGTCGGTCACCGTCACCACGGCGCTGTACAACCCGGCGGTCGCGTAGGTGTGGCTCGGGTCGGTGTCGGTCGAGGTGTTGCCGTCACCGAAGTCCCACTCGACCGAGAGGACAGTGCCGTCGGAGTCAGCCGGAGACGAGGTGAAGTTGACCGTGAGCGGCTCGACGCCCGAGGTGACGTCGGCGCCGGCGGTCGTGGTCGGCGGGGCGTTGGGCGTGACCACCGTGATGTCTGTGGTGTCGACGCCGGTTGCACCCTTGTCATCGGTCACCGTGAGGGTGACCGTGTAGACGCCGTCGGCTGTGTAGGTGTTGGAGGGCTCAGGGTCGGTGGAGACGTTGCCGTCACCGAAGTCCCAGTGGTAGTCGGTGATGGTGCCGCCGGGGTCGCTGCTGAGCAGCCCCGAGAAGAACACCTCGAGAGGGGGCCCTCCCGAATCGGGTGACGCAGTCAGCACGGCCGTGGGCGGCGTGTTGACGTTGTTGGATGGAGTCGTGCAGGCCGCAGAGACCAGCACGACGGCCGACAACAGGCACGTGAGTACAAGGAACTTGCTACGCATCGCTTAATCCCCCTCGTTGGACACCCCTCGCCTAGGGGTGCCAATCGCACCTTTGTAGTTGACGAAAATGCCCCACGCAAGGGATCCGCTTCGAATCGCGGCCTTGGGTCGGGTGATTTACCCATGGCTGTTGGCCGTGACGCAGCGGACAATCGACCCGATGGAGGACGAGATCATCGATCTCACCAGCGATGGTGAAGGGGCGCTCGAGTTCCTTGCGAGCGCTCTCAACGAGCGCCCGCCGGCCGACGAACAGGCCAGCCCGGCCGCACTCGCGTCCACGCGCCTCATCGACACCGGCCCGCACGAACGCGAGTTGCCGGAGCTCGGAGCGACTGCTGACCTCGGCGAAGACGTCCACCACGACGCAACTCCCCGCGAGCCCGTCGACCCCTCCGAAGTCGAGGCCGCGGTCTCCGGGCCGATGATTGCGCCACCAGGATCCTTGCGCGGGTTCTCGGCGCTGCCGTTGCGGCTACGGCGCCGCATCCAGCCGCTGCTCTGTGAGGGCGAAGAGGTCGACTGCGTCGTCGAGGGCGGGAGGAACCGGTGGCCCCGCTATGTCGTGGCAACCACACACAGGATCATCCTCGTGGGCTGGGGTTCGACGAGGTCGGAGCTAGACACGTTGAGCCTGCCATGGCACCGCACGGACCCGGCAGAGGTTTCGGGTCAGGAGATGACACTTCGGTACAGCGAGTTCGGCAACTCCACCAGCGCCGTGGTGCACCCGCGCGATGGCTATGAGGACGAGGTTGCCTTCGTACTGACGAGACTCGCGGCTGGCTGAGCACGCTGCGGCTGCTCCAGCGCACGGCGACTCGAGCGCACCGCGAATACGCGCGACCGCGTTGTAGCTTCGGCGGATGAGTTCAGATGATGACGCTCTCCTGGTCGAACAGGACGGTGGGGTCCTGACCCTCACCAACGTCGATCCTCCGCGCAACCGGATGACGTTCGCCTATATGAACGCGCTCGAAGAGGCCGTCAACCGCGCCGCCACCGACCCATCGGTGCGCGCGATCGTGTTCACCGCTGCCGGCGACGAGCACTTCTCGGTGGGCATGGACCTCAAGCAGCTCGTGAGCGCCGGCAACGAGCACGGCGCGTTCGACGAGATCCTCGACCAACGCCGAAGGGTCCTCGGCATGATCGAGTCGATGGAGAAGCCCTCCATCGCCACGCTCTTCGGCTACTGCCTGGGCGGCGGGCTCGAGCTGCCGCTTGCCTGCCACTTCCGCCTCGCAGCTGATCACGGAGCGCGCATCGGCCTGCCGGAGCTCGACCTCGGCACCGTGCCCGCATGGGGCGGCACCGCGCGCCTCACGCGCACCGTGGGCCGCGCCAACGCCCTCGACATGATGCTGCGGGTGCGCAAGATCGACGGGATGCAGGCACTCGACATCGGCCTCGTGCACGAGGTGCATCCAATGGACGAACTGAAGTCCGCTGCCAGGGCCCTGGCCGAGGAACTGGCGGCGCTCCCACCGGTCGCTGTCGCCGGGGTGCTGCGCTGCGTCGTCGGAGCGGGTGACGCTCCACTGGAGGAGGCCCTCGACATCGAGCGCGAGGCCGTAAATGCCTGCAACGGCACCGAGGACCTGATCGAAGGCATGCAGGCATTCATGCAGAAGCGCAAGCCTGTGTTCCGCGGCCGGTGAACGGCCCCGGCGTCAGGTTCCGGCGAGTGGGCTCGTCTCCGGCGGATTGAGCTCTATGAGCACGTCGAACAGGTTGGCCGCCATCGGGAGACCCACCAGGTAGACCATTCGCTCGGTCACCTCCCCCTCGGCGTGCACCGCACCGGCGGGAATCTCCAGCTTGTCGCCGGGACCGAGCGGGACACGCTCACCGGACTCGTCGAGGATGTAGCTGCTCCCTTCGAGCACGTAGCCACAGTTGTCGAAGCCGTGCCAGTGAAGGGGCAACTCCTCCATGCGGTCCGACACATAGGTGGTCGGCCACAGGTCCAGCCGGCGGATGTCGTCGAGGACTTCGCCCTTCGTGCTGAAGGCGTTGCGGATCACCCTGAGAGGGCCAGGCTCGAGAACCATTGTCCGAACCTAGCCGCACCGGCGCAGGAACGGCCGGGGTTTGACCACCCACCGCGGCTGGCGCAGACTCTGTGTATGGCGTCTGGGGGCGATGGGGGCGTCATCTCGCGGGTCGAGTTGCTCGACGGGCTGCGCGGGGTGGCCGTGTTGATGGTGCTGATGCACCACGCTGCTCCCGCGTTCACGGGTGGCCTGATGCTCCAGACCGGCGTGGACCTGTTCTTCGTGCTCTCGGGCTTCCTGATCACGACGATCCTGATGCGCACGCGCAAGCGATCCGACTACTTCCGGCTGTTCTACGCCCGCCGGTCATTGCGGATCTTCCCGCTCTACTACGCGTTCCTCGCGATCTCGCTGCTCTTCGCCTGGTTGGCGATCCACTTCGACGTCCACGAGGCCGTCGGGTATCCCGAGGCGCAGAACCTGCTGGACAACCAGCTGTGGGGCTGGCTGTACCAGGTCAACAACCTTCTGGCATTCGAGGGCACCATCGCCTTCGCCGGTCTCACGCACCTGTGGTCGCTGTCCATCGAGGAGCAGTTCTACCTGGGCTGGCCCGTGATCGTGCGCCGTGTGCGTCCGGAGCGGATGCTGGCGGTGGCGCTCGGCGTCGCTGCCTTCTCCATCGTGTTGCGCGGGTTCTCCTACACGGTGTGGGGCAAGAACATGGCGTACTACTTCACATTCAACCGCCTGGACGGCCTCGCGCTGGGCGCCGCGGCGGCAATCGTGCTGCTCAACCCTGAGTTGCGCGAGAAGGCCGCCGGTCTGATGCGCTGGGGAGCCAAGCTTTGGTGGGCCGTGCCGTTGCTGCTGATCGTGCCGCTGTACCCGTACGGCATGTACGGGTCGCTCGTGGCCCTCGAGCTTGGCTACGTCGCATGGGTCGTGGCCGCTTACACCGGCGCACTACCCGCGCGACCCACCCGGTGGCTGGGCAGCAGGTTCATGCTGAAACTGGGTGCCTACTGCTATGCGATCTACGTGTTCTCGATGCCGATCGCCCAGCCCGTCAAGGACATGACGCCGACTGGGATCCCAATCGTCGACGCAACGTTTGCCATCACGGTGACGCTGGGACTGTCCTACGTGCTGGCCGCCATCAGTTGGCGGCTGTGGGAGTCGCGCTGGCTACGACTCAAGAGCAGGTTCACCTACACCGGTCAGGTCGCCACCCGAACCTGAGGCTCAGCTGCTGGCGGCTCCGGGCAACACCCGGTAGGCGTCGTAGACGCTGTCGATCGTGCGAAGCGTGTTGAGCAGGGTGTCCAGGTGTGACGAGTCGCCGAGCTCGAACTCGAAGCGCATGGTGGCGACCCGGTCGCCGCCGGCGTGGCTGGTGCTCGACACGATGTTGACCCGGTGTTCGGATAGCACGCTGATGACTTCCTGCAACAGGCGCGGCCGGTCGAGGGCACGCACCTCGACCAGGGCCAGGAAGTCGCCGGTGCTGTCGGAGTCCCAGTCGACGTTGAGCATCCGCTCGCCCTGGCCCTCCTTCAGCGAGACGGCGTTCGCGCAGTCGGTGCGGTGCACCGACACTCCCCTGCCACGGGTGATGAAGCCGACGATCTCGTCGCCGGGTACGGGGGTGCAGCAGCGGGCGATGCGCACGAGCATGTCGTCGAAGCCCTCCACGTGCACGCCGACCTTGCGACCGCGACGCCGCCCCGGTGACATGACCGGGTTGGCCACCACGTCCTCTCGGTCGTCCTCGGCGGTGCGCAGCAGGTTTGCCACTCGCTGGGCAACAGAGGCGGCCGAGACATGACCCTCGCCGATCGCTGTGAGCATCGCGTCGGCGTCGGTGTACTTGAGCTGGCCTGATACTTCGTCGAGCAGTTCGCCCGACATGATCTTCTGGCTCGGCAACGCAGCCTTGCGCAGCTCCTTTAGCAACTCCTCGCGGCCCGACTCCAGAGCATCCTCGCGACGCTCCCGACTGAACCACTGGCGGATCTTCGCCGCGGCCGACCGGCTGGCAACGAAGGTCAGCCAGTCCTGGCTCGGACCTGCACCGGCCACCTTCGATGTGAAGATCTCCACGGTGTCGCCGACCTGGAGCTTCTCGTCGAGGGGCACCAGGCGACCGCCCACGCGGGCACCGATGCAACGGTGGCCGACCTCGGTGTGGATTGCGTAGGCGAAGTCGACGGGCGTGCCACCCGCCGGGAGCGTGACCACGTCTCCCTTGGGGGTGAAGACGAACACCTCGTCCTGTTCGAGGTCGATCTTCAGGTTGGCCATGAACTCGCCCGGATCGGTCATCTCCTGTTGCCAGTCGACTATCCGGTTGAGCCAGGCGACGTCCTCGGAAGGGCCTTCCTTGTAGGAGAAGTGCGCCGCCACCCCCCACTCGGCGCGGTTGTGCATCTCCTGGGTGCGGATCTGCACCTCGAGTACCTGCCCACTCACCCCCACCACCGTCGTGTGCAGCGACTGGTAGAGGTTGAACTTGGGCATCGCTATGTAGTCCTTGAACCGTCCGGCCACGGGCGCCCACAGCGAATGGATCGTGCCCAGGGCCGCGTAGCAGTCCTTGGTGGACTCCACGACCACGCGCACGCCGACGAGGTCGAAGATCTCGTCGAACTCCCGCCCCTTGAGCACCATCTTCTCGTAGATGGACCAGAGGTGCTTCGGGCGACCGGTCACCTCGGCCTTGATGCCCATCTGCTTGAGGCGGTCGCGGACCTCGTCGAGCACCTCCTCGATGAACGCCTCGCGCTGCGGTGTGCGCTCGGCGACCATCTGGTCGATCTCGGCGAACATCGGTGGGTTGAGTGCAGCGAAGCAGAGGTCTTCGAGTTGCTGCTTCATCTCGGCCATGCCGAGCCGATGCGCCAGGGGCGCGTACACATCAAGTGTCTCGCGCGCCGTGCGGGTCTGTTTGGCGGTCGGCATCGCTGCGATCGTGCGCATGTTGTGCAGCCGGTCCGCGAGCTTGATCACCAGGACGCGGATGTCCTTGGCCATCGCCACGAGCATCTTGCGCATCGTGGCCGCCTGCTGGGCTTCCTTGGAGTCGAACTCGAACCGCTCGAGCTTCGTGACACCGTCGACGATCTCGGCGACCTCGACACCGAACTGTGCCTCGACCTCCAGCAGGGTGAGACCGGTGTCCTCGACGGCGTCGTGCAGCAGGGCCGCCGCAATGGTGGTGTCGTCCATCCCGTAGCGGGCGACGATCGCTGCCACCGCGAGAGGGTGGGTGATATACGGCTCGCCGCTGCGGCGCAACTGCCCCTCGTGCCAGCGGGCGGCGAGCTCGTGGGCCGCAGTGATCGCTTCGGTGGGCTTCTTGGGGTGCAGGTTGCGGTACTCCTCGACGATTCCCTTGACCTCCATGGCCTGGGGAACCGTGTGGCGCCGCCACGGCAACACGCGCGTCATCGTGGGCAACGTGGCCCCCGCTGTGTCGCAACTCCGGTCGTCATCCCACCAATCTACCGGCGGTCGTCAAGCACCCCGCAGCGACCGGGTCGCGAGCGGCGCGCTCAGCGGCGGCGCTTCTTCTTGCGCGGCCGGGGCGGATGGCCGCCCGGAGTGAGTCCGGTGCCGGTGGCCGGCTTCGCTGACTCGGCCGGCGGTGAGCTCGGTGCACCGGTGACCGCAGCCGTGGAGGCCGCGCGCTGCTCGGTGCCGAGGCCGTACCAGGCGGTGTCGGAGGGGTCCTGGCCCCGGTTCTCGATCCGGGTGCGTATCTCCCGCCAGCGGCCCTCGCGCTCCTTGAGAAGCACCGTGATCGGCGACGCCACGAACAGCGACGAGTAGGTGCCGAGCATGAGACCGATCAGCAACGCCAGCGAGAAGTCACCGATCGTGCTCTGGCCGAGCATGAAGTTGCCCACGACGAGCATGGAGATGATCGGCAACAAGGTCGTGATCGAAGTGTTGATCGATCGCATCAGCACCTGGTTGAGCGAGCGCCGCATCACCGCCGTGTAGGTGTAGCGCCCCGTGCGCCCGAGCCGGTCGGCATTGTCCTGCACCCGGTCGTACACCACGATCGTGTCGTACAGCGAGAAGCCCAGGATCGTCAGGAAGGAGATCACCGTCGCCGGCGTAACGGTGATCTGGAACAGTGAATAGACACCGACGGTGATCAGGATGTCGTGCACCACGGCGGCCAGAGCGGCGATGGCCATGCGGAACTCGAGGCGCCAACTGATGTAGAGCGTCACCAACACCATGAACACGATCAGCGACACGAGCGCCTGACGGGTGATGTCGTCACCCCAGGTCTTGCCGACCGTGTTGACGCTCACATCCTCGGCGTCGACACCGGCCGCCTCAGCGAGCGAGTCCGCGATCTCGGCACCCACCTCCACGGTGGTCTCACGACGTTCCGAGGCGACCTCCTCTGCGTCGGATTCCTCGGGCTGGTCGATCTCGACCCGTCCCGAGATCCGCAGCGTCCGCTCCCCGTCGACCGTCTCGGCCGCCTGGACCTTGTCCACGGTGACGGTACGGCCCTCGACCCCGCCGGCTTCCGTGATCACCGCTTCCGCCTGCTCCGCGGTGAAACTGTCCGAGGACACCTCCCAGACCGACCCGCCTTCGAAGTCGATGGACAGCGGGACCCACTGGACCGCAATCGTGATGATCGACCCGACGCACAGCAGGGCTGACAGGAGCCCCGCGCGGGGGAACCACTTCGGGAAGTCGAAGTCGTTGTTGCCGCGGTACATGCGCTTCAGGACACCCATCACGCACCCACCTCCGCTGCTGCGGCACCGCCGGTAACCTTGGTGCGCGTCTCTTCGGGCAGGTCATCGATCGGGACTCCCAGACGACCGGGGGCCTTGCCCGCACCCGAGCGGGACAGGGACATCACTCCGGGTCGCAGGACGAAGAAGGCCGAGAAGAGATCGAGCAGGGTCGCGGCGCCGAGGTAGAAGGCGAAGCCCCTCACCGGGCCTATCGACAGCCAGTACAGCACGGCGGCGCCGATCAGCGAGGAGGTGTCGGCCTTCACGATGGTGGAGTACGACCGGGTCATGGAGCGTTCCGCCACGGACCTCACGGTGGCGCCCTTGCGCACGTCTTCCTTGATGCCCTCGAAGCTCACGACGCTCGAGTCGATTGCCACACCGATTGACACCACGAGTCCGACCACGCCCGCGAGGGTGACGGTGGCACCGAGCCACGACATCGCGGACCACAGAAGCATCGCCGAGGTGGAGAGGCTCGCCAGGGTGATGAGCGCCAGCATGCGGTAGTAGGCGAAGAGGTAGACGAAGACCGCCAGGAGCCCGATCAGGCCCGAGATGATCCCGGCACGGAGTGCACCCTCGCCGAGGGTGGCCGAAACCGTCTCCGCCTGCTGGGGCACGAGTTCGAGTGGCAGGGAGCCGTAGCGCAGCGCCACGGCCACATCACGGGCACTGTCCTGGGTGAATGCACCGGAAATCTGGATCTGGTCCCGCGAGAACGATGGCTGCTGGATCGACGGCGCAGTGAGGACCTCGCCATCAAGCACGATCGCCAGCTGTCCGAGGCCACCCGGCTGGGCCGGGCAGGTGCTGGGGTCGCCGGCGTTGCAGAGCGCAGCGATCTGGTTGAACAGGTCAATGCCTTCCGGGCCTTCCCGGAAGGTGGGCGTGACAGTCCATTGGCCCTGCGGGTCGAGTCCGCTGGTCGCGTCCTCCACGGCCTCGCCCTCCAGCCAGTTGTCACCGGAGCTGTAGGTTGGACCCAGGCGGTAGAGGTTGCCCTCGCCATCGGCCAGCGTCACCTCCTGGTCCCGCTCGATCTCCTCGCGCGGCGTCACCTGCGACTCGAGGAGCGTCTCGGCCTGCACGAGCCCCTGGAAGCTCTCGCTGTTGACGTCAACGCCCCACTGGTTCTGGGGACCCTCGGGCGGAGCAGCCTCGGGATCCGCTTCGGCTGCCGCAGTAGCCGCGGCCACTTCCTCTTCGACCACTTGGCGGGTCGTTACCCCCTCGGGCATGCCGGCCTCGCCGCGCAGGCGCTCCACCTCGGCCTCGACCTCGGAGCGCTGCTCCTCGTCGAGCTCGGGGCCGAGCACCTGGAGCACCGGCCGGAATCGCAGCCGGGCGGTGGTGCCGACGAGGTCGATCACGTCCTGCTGGTTGGAGGCACCGGGCAGCTGCACGGTGATCGTGTTGCCCTGCCGGCTCACCTCGGGCTCGGTCACGCCGACCGCGTCCACACGGTTGCGGATGATGCCGATCGCCTCGTCGAGCTGCTCGTCGGGGATGTCGTCCACCACCGCACCGCTCTCGTCGACCGGTTGCAGGTTGACCGAGACACCGCCCTGCAGGTCGAGGCCGAGTGTGGGAGACCGCCCGAGCACGATCGTGAGTATCAGCAGACCCACGGCCAGCCCCATCACGATCAGCATGTTGCGCAGCGGGTGTTGTCGCATCAGGTTCAGTCGTCCTGGTCGCCGTCTCCGGCGGCATCACCCTCGGACTGGCCCTCGGAGTCACCGTCCGGGTCGGAGGACGCAGCGGAATCGGCTGCACCTCCACCCATCAGGGCGCCCATGATGCCCCCGCGCTGTCGGGATGCGGGCGAGTTCGGATCCGGCTCCGCGGCCTTGCGGCTGACTGCTCCGAGCCCGATCTTCATGACCACGTCGTCGTCGACCTCGAGGTGTACGACGTCATCCTCGATGTGGTTGATGACGCCGTGAATGCCACCGATGGTGACGACTTCGTCGCCCACCTCGAGGTTCGACATCAGCGCGGCCTGCTTGGCGCGCTGACGCCGCTGGGGCACGACTGTCAGGAAGATGATTGCGGCAATCGGCAACAACAGGATGAGCAGGCCCAGGGGGCTGCCTCCCGTGTCACCACCACTTGCGAGAAGTTCGAGTGTCACAGGGATTGGATGCTAGGACCTTCGCCCGCCCCGCCCCGAATCCTCTGCTGTGCCCGGGGCCATGTCGCCATGCGCTGCGGCGAGGCGGGAGCGCAGCTCTGCGAGGGTGCCGGCGGTGATGGCACTGCGTATCGACGACACGAGGTCCAGCATCCAGGTCAGGTTGTGGATGGTGCACAACGTCTTTGCGGCCGGTTCCCCCACGGCCATCAGGTGTCGCAGGTAACCCCTGGGGTAGCCGGTGCAGGTGGGGCACCGGCATTCGCCGCTGACGGGGAGGTCGCTGTCCGCGAACTCGGCACGTTTGATGTTGAGCCGGCCGCCGTCGGTGAGCAAGGTGCCGTGCCTGGCCAGCCTGGTGGGCAGCACGCAGTCGAACATGTCGACCCCGCGGGCCACGGCCTCCACGATCGACACCGGATCTCCCACTCCCATCAGGTAGCGGGGCTGGTCGGCCGGCAGGTGGGCCACGGCCGCTTCGAGTGCCGGCAGCATGTCCTCGCGGGTCTCCCCCACCGACAGGCCACCGACTGCATACCCGTCGAAGTCGAGTGCCACCGTGCGGGTGGCTGCGTCCGCCCGCAGCTCGGGATCGGCCCCGCCCTGCACGATGCCGAAGAGCGCCTGGTCCCCGGTGCGCCGGTGGGACCCCCGGGCACGCTCGGCCCACCGCAGCGTGCGATCCACGGCCGCGCCGAGCGTTCGCCGGTCCGAGGGAAGGGGCGCGCAAACATCGAGCACCATCTGGATGTCGGCGCCGAGCAGCTCCTGGGTGTGAACGGCACCCTCCGGCGTGAGCATGTGCGTGGACCCGTCGTAGGCGGACCGGAACTCCGCCCCCTCCTCGGTCACGCGTGGATCGAGCGAGAACACCTGGTAGCCACCGGAGTCGGTGAGCATGTGCCCGCCCCATCCGCTGAACGCGTGCAGGCCACCCAGCCGTGCGACCACCTCGGCGCCGGGACGCAGCATGAGGTGGTAGGTGTTGGCCAGCATCACATCAACAGCCTCGTCCTCAGAGCTGCGCAAGGAGGCCAGCTCGTGGGTGCTCAGCGCACGGATCGTGCCGCGGGTGCCGACCGGCATGAACGCCGGCACCTCGAAGCTGCCGCGGGCTGTCACCACCGTGCCCCTGCGCGCAGCACCATCACTCGCCTGGACGTCGACCTCGAGCCTCATGCTGCACCCATCATTGCCTCATCACACCTCACTCACCCCTGCGGCGTCGCGCCGGACGGTGAACTCGCAGTGCAGGTCAGCAGCATGGCATCGCCGAAGCTGAGGAACCGGTACCCCCGCCGGATCGCTTCGGCGTAAAGCTCCCGCCAGCGCGACCCCACGAACGCCTGCACCATCGCCAGCAGCGACGAGCGGGGCAGGTGGAAGTTGGTGACCATGCGGTCCACCACCCGGAAGTCGAAGCCCGGCGTGATGAACAGGTCGGTGCGGCCGGCCAGGTTGCCCGTGTGGGCGACTGACTCCAGGGCCCTCACCGTTGTGGTGCCCACCGCCACGACGCTTCCGCCCTCCAACTCGGTGGCCTTGACCTCGTGCCAGGTGCGCTCGGGCACGCGGTAGTGCTCGGTGTGGATCGGATGGTCCTCAACATGCTCGCTGGTGACCGGCCGGAACGTGTCGAGCCCCACCACCAACTCCACCGTGGCCACCTTCACCCCCCGTTCGGCGAGGGCGGCGAGCAAGCCCTGGGTGACGTGCAGGCCTGCCGTCGGCGCGGCGGCAGAGGCGGGCCGTCTTGCGAAGGTCGTCTGGTAGCGCTCTGGATCTCCGAGAGCCTCGGTGATGTAAGGCGGCAGTGGCAGCTCGCCCTCGGCCTCGAGCGCACCGAGCAGCGGCGCCTGGTCGTTGCCAACGAACGGACCCCCCTTCACCACCGGGCGCACGAGACGGCGGCCGCCGCCCAGGTCGTCTCCCACCTCGAAGTCGATCCGACCTCCACCGGAGGTGACCACATCACCAGGGGCCATCTTGCGCGAGGGACGGCAGAGTGCCTCCCACCGCCCGTCAGCCCGCTCCTCCAGCAACAGCACCTCGCCTGCACCACCTGTGCTGCGACGCACGGCGACGCGGGCCGGCAGCACGCGGGTGTCGTTGAGCACCACGAGGTCACCGCGGTCGAGCCGGCGAGGAAGGTCCGCGACGGTGGCGTCGGCGGGCTCGGTGCCGGGGCCGACATCGACCAGGAGGCGCGCCGAGTCGCGCGGCTCTACCGGGACCTGCGCGATCCGCTCCCCGGGCAGTTCGTAGTCGAGGTCGTCGGTGCGCACCCCGGCTGCCGAACTAGAAGCCCATGGAGCGGCCGATGATCTCCTTCATGATCTCGGTAGTGCCGCCGTAGATGGTCGGCACCCGGGCGTCGGTGTAGGCACGCGCGATCGCGTACTCCTCCATGTAGCCGTACCCACCATGGAGCTGCACGCAGGTGTCCGCGGTGCGCTTCTGCAGTTCGGTCGTCCACCACTTGGCCATGGACGCCTCCTCGGCGGTGAGTTCGCCCACGTTGAGCGCCATGATGCACTTGTCGATGAAGGCCTCGGCGATGGTGATCTCGGTCTGCATCTCGGCGAGCTTGAAGCGGCTGTTCTGGAAGTTGCCGATGGGCTGGCCGAAGGCTTGGCGCTCCTTCGCGTACTCGATGGTCCACGTGAGCATTGCCCTGGCGTGCGCGACCGCCGCCATGGCGATCGAGAGCCGTTCCTGGGGCAGGTTCTTGACCAGCAGCAGGAAGCCCTCGCCCTCGTTGCCCAGCAGGTTCTCCGCCGGGACCCGCACGTCGTTGAAGAACAGCTCGGCGGTGTCCTGGGCATGGAACCCGATCTTCTCCAGGTTGCGACCACGCTCGAAGCCCTCACTCGCTGCCTCGACGATCAGCAGCGACATCCCCTTGTGGCGCTCGCTCGGGTCGGTCTTGGCCGCCACGATCACGAGGTCCGCGTTGATGCCGTTGGTGATGAAGGTCTTCGACCCGTTGAGCACGTACTCGTCGCCGTCACGGATGGCGGTTGTGCCCATGGACGCGAGGTCCGACCCGATGCCGGGCTCCGTCATGGCGACCGCAGTGATCTGCTCGCCGCTCGCGATGCCCGGCAACCAGCGCTTCTTCTGCTCGTCGGTGGTCCACTCGGTGAAGTAGGGCAGGCACACGTCGGAGTGCAGGGTCATGCCCATGCCGTGCGGGTACACATCGGCCATGCAGATCTCCTGGGCGATGATGTTGTTGTAGCGGAGGTCCTTCACCCCGGCCCCGCCGAACTCCTCGGGCACGTCCATGGCGAGGAAGCCGCTCTCGCCCGCCTTGACGAAGATCTCGCGGTCGGTGATGCCCGCCGCGTGCCACTTGTCGCGGTTGGGCACCAGTTCGCGCTCCACGAAGGTCCGGTAGGCCTCGCGGAACAGCTCGTGTTCCTCGGTGTATATGTCGCGCTCCATGGCCGCTATGTTACCGACGGGTAACGAAGCGGTGAAACCGGGCCCGGCGCCGGCCGCCTACTGGCTGTCGAACAGTGACGGATCCTCGGTGGGGAACGACGATGCAGGCGGCACCAGGCCGAGGTGCCGCCAGGCCGCCGGCGTGGCGACCCGTCCCCTCGGCGTGCGAAGCAGCAGACCCTGCTGGATGAGGTAGGGCTCGTAGACCTCGTCGACGGTCTCCGCCGGCTCTGAGACTGCGATGGCGAGCGTGGACAACCCGACCGGTCCACCGCCGAAGTGCTCACAGAGGCTCGACAACACGGCACGGTCGACCTTGTCGAGCCCCCTGTCGTCGATGCCGAACAGTTCGAGCCCGGCGCGGGCCATGTCGCCGTCGATGGAACCATCGCCTTCGACCTCGGCCACGTCACGGACCCTGCGCAGCAGCCGGTTGGCGATGCGTGGCGTGCCGCGGCTGCGCCCGGCGATCTCGCAGGCGCCCTCGTCGTCGATCGTGGCGCCGAGTATCGACGCGGCTCGCACGACGATCGCTTCCAGGTCCTCGGGGTCGTAGTAGTCGAGGCGGGCGACCAGTCCGAACCGGTCGCGAAGCGGACCGGTCACGAGTCCGGTGCGTGTCGTCGCCCCCACAAGGCAGAATCGCGGGATCTCGAGGCGGATCGAGCGCGCCGCCGGGCCCTTGCCCAGCACGATGTCTAGCTGGAAGTCCTCCATCGCCGGATAGAGGACCTCTTCGACCGAGCGTGACAGCCGGTGGATTTCGTCGATGAAGAGCACGTCGCCCTCTTCGAGCTTGGTGAGGATCGCGGCGAGGTCGCCCGGACGCTCCAGAGCAGGCCCGGATGTGACCTGGAGCTCCACGCCCATCTCGGCGGCGACGATGCCCGCGAGGGACGTCTTGCCGAGCCCGGGTGGACCGGCGAACAGGAGGTGGTCAGAAGCCTGCTCGCGGCGACGGGCAGCCTCCAGGATCACCCGCAAGCGGGCCTTCAGCTCGGTCTGCCCGACGAATTCGTCGAGCAGGTGGGGGCGCAGCGACGCCACGGCTTCGGCTTCGACGCCGCCGTGGCGCAGGTCGACCTCGTCAGCGGCCCGCGGCGCTGCGCCGGAGTCCTCGGCCAGTTCCGTCGGGTCGAGCAGCTCGTCGCGGGCCATCAGGCGACCGCCAGCCGCTTGAGCGCCTCTCGCAACGCCTCGCCCGAGTCGGCTCCCTCCGGCAGGTCCGAGAGGACACCAGCGATCTCCTCGCCGCCATAGCCGAGCCCCACGAGCGCCTCGCGCACGTCGCCGCGGACCGACTGGTTGGCACCCGCAGCGTCGAGCGAGCCGCCGTCGGAGACGTCGATGTCAGCCACGACCAACCGCGACTTGAGCTCGACCAGCAGCCGGGCCGCGGTCTTGCGACCCACTCCGGGCACCAGGCACAGCGCAGCGCTGTCGTCGTTGGCCACAGCGTCGGACAGGGCAACCGGATCGTGCACCGAGAGGATCGCCTGGCCGAGAGCGGGGCCCACACCGTGGGTGCCGATCAGGGTCTCGAACACCTTGCGCTCCTCGAGGGTGGTGAAGCCGTAGAGCACCTCGGCGTCTTCGCGGCTGTGGTGGTGAACATGCAGGAACACGTCGTCGTTGACGGGCAGCGCAGCGGCGGCGGTAGGCGTGACCTGCACCCTGTATCCCAGGCCGGCCACCTCCACCAGCAGCTCGGTGCCGCTGCGGTCGATGACCGTGCCGCGCAGCGAGCCGATCACAGCACCGACCCCGTGCAGGCACGGCCGCTCGTCATCGCGACGTGCGCCAGCGCCACTGCGGCCGCGTCGGCCGCGTCGAACGGTCTCGGGGGCTGTGGCAACTCGAGCAGGATCTGGACCATCTTCGAGACCTGTTCCTTGTCGGCGCCACCGAACCCGGCGACGGCCCCCTTGACCTCGTTGGGTGAGTACTCGGCGACCTGCATGCCACGCGCCGCCGACTCGGCCATGATCACGCCGGCAGCCTGGCCGACGCCCATTGCCGTGCTCGCGTTGACCTGGAAGAGCACCCGCTCGATCGCGAGTGCCTCCGGGCCGAATTCACCGAGCAGGGCCCGCATGTCGTCGGCGAGCTCGGCGAGGCGTTGCGGGGTGGGCGCGGCCGGGTCGGTTCGCAGAACCCCGAGCGCCACGGCTCGATTGCGCCGTGTCGACGCGTCGAGCACGCAGTAGCCACACCGCGAGAGGCCGGGATCCACACCCAGGACGAACACAGGTTCGATCGTATACAGCGACACCCAAACGGCGGTGGATCCCCCGGCGTGTGCCATGGGTCCCTTCGGTGAATGCTTGAGAAACGGCGGGCATCGACCGATGGGCACATTGCGATGACGAACCATGAGACGCCACCCCAGCCTGCCGCGGCGCCAGCCGAAGCCACCGCTTCACCGCCGGCGGGGCCGCCCAACCGTCCGATCGTGGAGCTGGCGGGCGTGGGCCACAGCTTCGCTGCCAATGAAGCGCTGCGGAACCTCGACCTGACGGTGCCCGAGGGCGAGATCACCGTCGTGCTCGGCCCCAACGGGGCCGGCAAGACCACTGCGGTGCGGGCGATCACCGGGGCGCTGCGACCCGACAGCGGGATCGTGCGCACCTTCGGCCTCGACCCGGATGCGGACGGCCACCGAGTGCGGCCGCGATGCGGTGTCGTGTCAGCCAAGCCGGCGCTGTATGACCGGCTGTCAGGACGCGACAACCTCGACTACGCGGCCGAGCTCTACGGCGTGCGGTCGGGCAAGGACAGGCGCATTGACGAGGCCGCCGAGCGGTTCGGAATCGGAGCGGCACTGGACTCGCTGGTCGGTGGCTACTCGACCGGCATGAAGACCCGCCTGGCGCTTGCCCGCTCGGTGCTGCACGACCCCGAGCTGCTGTTGTTCGACGAGCCCACATCCGGGCTGGACCCCGAGTCGTCGACGGCTGTGCTGGAGCTGATCCGCGAGATGACTTCGGGCGGACGCACCGTGGTGATGTGCACCCACCTGCTGGTGGAGGCCGAAGGACTGGCCGACCACATAGTGATCATGGAGGGCGGCACCGACCTGATCTCGGGCTCGCCCGCCGACCTCACCCGCAGCTTCTGGCCACATCCGGCGGTGGCGATCGACACCGACGACCCGAGGCTGCTGGAACGGATGCGCACCTGGCCAGGAGTACTCGGCATGCGGCGCGACGCCACCGGTGCGCGGATCGAACTCGACGACCTGGGTCGCATCCCAGACCTCGTGTCGGCCCTCGTGGCCGATGGAGTCCGCCTCAGCAGGGTCGAGCCGTTCAGCCCGACGCTCGAGGACCTCTACTTCCTCATCCGACGCCAGCTGTCGCCCGGCGCTCGCTCCTCGGGCCGCGAGGTCGAAGCTGTGCTCGACCCGGTCGCCAACGGGGTGCTGGCACCCAGCGCCGGCATGGGCCCAGGATCGACCACCGCCGACCGGATGCCGACCATCACGGTGCCCAACGCGATCGATGAATACGGCCGGCCTGCGTCCGAGCAGCCCCTACCCGACCAGACGGCCCTGCCGTCGGAGGAAGAATCATGACCGCGGCGACCTCTCCCGAACCGGCTGTCACCCCCGACAGCTCACCCCGCGGCGGAAGGGTCGAGACCGCGGCGTTCGAGTGGCATCGCATGTGGGTGGTTGCCCGTACCGACCTCCGCCAGCTCCTGCGGTCCAAGGACTACCTGCTTCCGATGCTCGCGCTCGGCTTCCTGTTCTTCGTGGCGGTGCCGTTCGTACTGTTGATCACGCTGACCAACGTGGAGAACACCAACGTGGCCGTGCGGATCAGCGACTCGCTGTCGATCCTGCCTCCGGCCGCCCAGGAGCAGATACAGGGCAGTACTCCGGGTGGGCGGACCGCCTACGCGCTCGCGGTGTTCCTGTTCGCCCCGGTTGCAGTCGTCGTGCCCCTCACGATCTCCACGGCCGTGGGCGCGGCCACGATCGTGGGTGAGCGCGAGCGTGGCACCGGCGAGTTCCTCGCCCACTCCCCCGCATCCACCCGCGAGATCTACATGGGCAAGCTCATCGCCAGTGTCGTGCCCGGCTACGTCACGACGATCGTCGGGTTCGGCACCTACTCGCTGATCGTCAACATGACCGTCGGCCCTGAGGTCGGGGGTTGGTTCTTCCCCACCCAGGAGTGGTGGGTGATGATGCTCTGGATCATTCCACCGTTCCTCTTGCTGACGCTCTCGCTCGTGCTCCGGCTCTCGGCACGGGTGAAGTCGACTGCGGCCGCCCAGCAGGCCTCGGGGCTGATCACGCTGCCGCTCATCGGGCTCGCCTACAGCCAGTCGACCGGCTCGCTAATGGGCACCGGTGGCGCCGCCGGGTGGATTCTCGGAGGTGTGGCCTGGGTGGTGGCGATATTCAGCCTGCACCGGGGCGTCCGATCGGTGACCCGCAACCGGCTACTGGGCGTGGCCCAGTAGGTGGGCCGCCGGCCGGGTCAGAGAGCTGACTCGACCGCGGACACGAGGTCATCGGCGGAGCGGAAGCGCAGGCCTGGGCCGATGGAGCGGTGGATCCAGCCGACCTTGCCCTCGCGGTCGATCACGTAGACACAGCGTCGGTAGAGCCCGAGCAGGCCGATTCCGCCGTAGGAGGCCGCCACCGAGCGGTCCTCGTCGCTGAGCAACTCGAAGCCGAATCCTCCGTTGGCCTCGGCGAATGCGCTGTGGGACTCGACCGACTGCGGGCTGATGGCGAGCACCGTGGCGTCGAGGGCCTCGAACCGGGCGACTTCGGAGGTGTAGGCGGCGAGCTGTGCCGTGCACACCGGTGAGTCGTCGGCCGGGTAGAACACGAGCACGACCGGGGAGCCGAGGTGGTCCGCAAGCGAGACCTCGGACACGACTCCGCTGCGACCATCCACGGCCGGCAACGTGAACAGAGGAGCGACGTCGCCGACCGAGATTCCCAAGTCAGTCCTCCAGGGCCGCAGCGGCCTCGTCGGACATGTCCGCATTGGCATGAACCGCCTGCACGTCATCGAGGTCGTCGAGCGCCTCGAGCAGCCGCAGGACGGGCTTGGCCTCCTCGGCCGTGGCGACCTCGACCTGCGAGGTCGGCACCATCGACAGGTCCGATGACTCGACCTCGATCCCGGCCCCCTCGAGTGCCTCGCGAACCGAGTTGGTATCGGTCGCCTCGCAGGTGACGCTCCAGAACTCGCCCGCGTCGGAGACGTCCTCCGCGCCCGCTTCGAGTGCCGCCATCATCACGTCGTCCTCGTCGACTCCGGCGGGCACGAGCACGATGCCCTTGCGCTCGAACTGCCATGAGACCGCCCCTGGTTCGGCCATCGAGCCGCCCAGCTTGGTGAAGGTGGAACGCACGTCGGAACCCGTGCGGTTGCGGTTGTCGGTGAGCGCCTCGGCCATCACTGCCACGCCGCCTGGTGCGTAGCCCTCGTAGGTCACCTCCTCGTAGGAGATGCCCTCGAGCTCACCGGTGCCGCGCTTGATCGCCCGCTCGATGGTGTCGAGCGGCACCGAGGCATCGCGCGCCTTTTGGAACATCGTGCGCAACGTGGGGTTCATGTCCGGGTCGCCGCCGCCGTTGCGCGCCGCGACCTCGACCTGGCGGATCAGCTTGGCGAAGAGCTTTCCGCGCTTGGCGTCAGCGGCACCCTTCTTGTGCTTGATGGTTGCCCACTTGGAATGTCCGGACATGTTCCTACCTGTGTCTCAGTTCTGGTCGGGCGCGGAGCCCCGGTCGGGAGTGGAGCCCTCATAGCGGGCAGTGCAGAACAACTCGTGGATCCTGGGGTCAGCAGCCAACTCGGGATGGAACGTGGAGGCCATGACGGGCCCGGACCGTACCAGTGCGGGCGAGCCGCTTATGGTGGCCAGCACCTCCACCGACTCTCCGACCGACTCGATGCGCGGCGCCCTGATGAACACGGCATGGAATGCCCCGCCCGGCACTCCGGCCACTTCGAGGTCGGCCTCGAACGACTCGCGCTGGCGACCGAAGGCGTTGCGACGAACCGACATGTCGAGCGCGCCGAAGTTCAGCTGGTCGCCGCGCCCATCGCTCACCGAACGGGCGAGCAGGATCGCCCCGGCACAGGTGCCGAGCACCGGCCGGCCGGCGGCAACCCACTGCGCCACAGGCCTTTCGAGCCCGGAACGCTCGAGCATCATCGAGATGGTCGTGGACTCCCCGCCGGGGATGACCAGACGGTCGGCCATGTCGAGCTCTGAGGGCTTGCGCACCTCGAACGCCGCGACGCCCACTGCCTCGAGCGCCGACACGTGGGCGGCGAACGCGCCCTGCAGCGCCAGCACGCCGACCTTCACGGTCGGTTCCGAGGGTGTCTGCGCACAGCCGGAACCGCGCTCACCAACCGCGATCCGCCAGGTGAACGTCGAGCTCGTCCATGCCGATGCCGGTCATCGGTGCCCCGAGTCCGCGGCTCACCTTGGCGAGGATGTCGGCATCCTGGAAGTGGGTGGTGGCCTCCACGATCGCCTTGGCCCGCGGGGCCGGGTCGGCGGACTTGAAGATGCCTGATCCCACGAAGACGGCCTCGGCGCCGAGCTGCATCGCCATGGCGGCATCGGCGGGTGTCGCCAGGCCGCCTGCGCAGAAGATGGGCACGGGCAGACGACCGGTCTCTGCAACCTCCTGCACCAGCGGGAGCGGCGCGCGCAGCTGCTTGGCCCAGTCGAAGAGCTCGGCGGAATCGGCCTGTCCAACCCGTCGGATGTCACCGAGGATCGAGCGCAGGTGGCGTACCGCCTCCACCACGTTGCCGGTACCGGCCTCACCCTTGGAGCGGATCATGCACGCACCTTCGGAGATCCGCCGGAGGGCCTCGCCGAGGTTGGTGGCGCCGCACACGAACGGCACCGTGAAAGCCCACTTGTCGATGTGGTGGGCCTCGTCGGCCGGGGAAAGAACCTCTGACTCGTCCACGTAGTCGACGCCGAGGGATTGCAGGATCTGGGCCTCCACGAAGTGACCGATGCGGGCCTTGGCCATCACGGGAATGGTCACCGCCGACTGGATGCCCTCGATCATTGCGGGGTCGCTCATGCGCGACACGCCGCCTTCGACGCGGATGTCCGCCGGTACCCGCTCGAGGGCCATCACGGCCACAGCACCCGCGTCTTCGGCCACCTTGGCCTGCTCGGGCGTCACGACGTCCATGATGACTCCGCCCTTGAGCATCTCCGCCAGGCCCCGTTTGACGAGTCGGGTGCCGGTCTCGCGACCTGCGACGGGATCCGCCGAGCCCGAACCCCCGGCGGGGCTGGGGCTTGCAGACGATGGCGAGGAGGGATTGTCGGACATGACGGGCAGTGTAACGGTCGCCCTCATCGGGCCTGAAGCGGGTTCGCCGGGTGGTCAGCCCTGCGGCGGTGCCAACAGCGAAGCGGCCTCGGCCTCACCGAGCCCGAGCGGCTCGGCGTCCGCCAGCGCAACCCAGGTGGTGCCGGGCGTTAGCTTCATGGGTTCACCGGACACATCGGTCAGCTCCCAGGTGGAGAACATGTCGTCGCGGTACCACACGCCTTCCTGCATCGAGCCCTGGGTGAACACCCATGCGGCGCCGTTGCCCACGCTCACGGCTTCGGGAGATGCCCGGTCCGCAGCTGAGGATCGGTAGTCGACTGCAATGACGACAACGTTGTTGGGTGCCAGCGGCGCACCCGATGTGCTGTCGTGGCGGATGCCGTAGGCCCAGCGGCGCCAGCCGCCCAACTCCGGGTCCCACGCGAAGCGCGCCTCTGACCCGACCGAGACGGCGAAGGCGGGCACCGCCTCGCCGGGCGCGACCTCACCGGGCGCCAGGTACTCGAACTGCGCCGGCGGCACGGCGAGAACGTCAGGCGCTCGATCCCAGAGCATCCCCGTGTCGGCCATGAGGTTGTGCGGGGCAACGCGGCCCTGCTCCCGGCTGTAGGCCGGCGGCACGGCGTCGTGGGACACATCCACGAACCAGTCAGCCCGACGCAGTGAGCTGAGCACGCCCGCGTTGCCACCGGAATAGGAGAACAGTGGCTTCGCGAACATCGACAACAGGTCGAGGTCGGTCGTGCGCGCCGAGCGAACGGGGCCGACCGTGTCGACCGCGCTGCTGTGCCATACGGACAGGTAGCGACTGATGCCTTCCACCCGCACCTCGATCACCAGGTCTGCGGAATCAAGCCCCTCCTGGGGCATCGCCTTGCGGTCGCCATCGATCTTGGAAACCAGCGCAGGCCTCATCAGCCGAGCAGCGTCCTCACCCGCGACCGGGATCCCGGTCAGGGGCGCAACGGGCCCGCTCGCGACCTCCTCCGGGATCGGAGCGGCACTCGTGGTGGATGTAGCCGACACGGGCCTCGGGTCCGCCGCCTGGGAAGACCACGGGCTCCACCATCCGACCAGGCCGACGACGAGTAACGCCACCAGGCCGACGAGGCCGAACACCCGGCCCCGCTGGTTGGTCGACTCCTGGCGGTTGCGCCTCACCACGGGAATCGCCTCGGGCTCCTCGGCCCCGTCGCTTCCGGACTCCTGGGAGTCCGCGTCGTCGGCAGCCTCGCGCGAGTCCGCGTTATCGGCAGCCTCGTGCGAGTCCGCGTTATCGGCAGCCTCGCGCGCGTCCGCGTCCGCCTCGTCGTTTGTCTCTTCGCCCATTGTCTTCTCTCAGAGTTCCCGCAACACTGCGATCCGGTGCTCGATCGGCTGGTTGGCCGTGCGGTCGACGGCTGGATCGACGCCGTCGTCGATACCCACGGCCGGTGCAATCCACAGCGGGGCTGTCTGCGGTTGTGCACCGTGCACCGCAGTCCCTCGTTCGGTCATCTCCTCCAGCGCAGCGATCAGCCCCGGCGGGTACCGGGTGACCGCCACCGCGTCGAAGTCGCCATCCAGCGCGCGCTGCTCGCCGAGAGTGGCCGCCAGGCTCGCAGATCCGAGGCCGGCAGCGGCCTTGAGCGGTGCAGGCAGGCCCGCGACGAGCGTGGCGTAGCGGGCCGAGCCGTCGCGCACCCGGCACAGCAGCTCGGCGGCCAGCACTTCGACCTGCACGGCACTGTCGGTCTCCAGCAGTCCCGAGGTGACCACCACGGTGCTCGAGTCGCGGTCGGCAACCACCATCGCGTTGGCTGCGGGGGACTCGATCAGGCGCACTGCGGGCTCGGCGACGCCCGTGAGCAACGCAACCCCCTCCAGCGCGTTGTGGAAGCCAGGCAGGTCCTGTTGCCCGACGGGTCGACCGAGGTCGGAAACGACCCGGCTGGCTGCCGAGGCGAAGGCCGACTGCACCCACAGCACCCACGCGGCACCGGCGACCACCATCACGAGTACACCCACGACGATGTGCACGAACACTGCCAACAGCGCGCCCAGAACCACCGCGGCCACAGCACCCACCACCGTCGCCCTTCGCAGGGATGCCGCCAGGGCCTGGTCGAATCGCGAAGGCGCCTCCATCTGCGCCAATTTACTGCAGTGGCGGACCGGCTCCGGAATCCGTCGAGCCGTATCAGCCGGAGAGGAGCCCCGTGTATAGGGCCTCGTAGCGGTCTGCAAGCAGTTCCATGTCGAAAGCAGCGGCGCGTCGCAGACCACTGTCGACCAGCGACTTGGTGCCCACGGGGTCGTCGAGCACACCCTGGATCGCCTTGCCCAACCCCTGGGCATCTCCCGGGGGCACGAGCACGGCCGCAGGCGTCGCGGGCAGCGAGCCATCGGGAGCCTCGGCGGTGGCCACCTTCGTGTATCCCGGAATAGCGCTGGCCACCACTGCGGTGCCGGCGGCCATCGCCTCGAGCAGGATGATCCCGAACGACTCACCCCCGAGCGACGGTGCACAGAAGACGTCTGCGCTGACCATGCGGGAATCCCGCTCGGCATCGTCGATGCGACCCAGCCATTCGATCCGGCTGTCGGTGTGGCGGCGGCGCAACTCGGCGGTCTCGTCTCCTTCGCCCGCCACCCAGATGGTGACGTCATCGCGCATGGCGCCGAGCGCGTCGAGCAGCACCGGAAGCCCCTTGCGCGGCTCGTGGCGCCCGAGGAAGAAGACTGTTGGACCGGCGGTCGGCCAGGGCGTTGCGCTCTGCAGACCACCGAGCTCGATGCCATTGAACAAGGTCACCCAATCGCCGCCGACCGATGGGGCGGCCAGCTCCAGAGCGTCCCGGGACACCGCCACCTTGCAGTCGATCCGCGCGCCCACGCGCCGCGCAACCGGCCCCAGGACGTCGTATGCCGGCTGGGAGCCGGCGGCGTGGAACGTGCCGACGATCGGTGCCGGCTTCACGAACATCGAGGTGAGAGCCGGGCCCGGCACTCCCGGCTCGTGCAGGTGCAGCACGTCGAAGTCCTCGGCCCAGAGCGCCTGGATGGTGCGGAACTGCGCAGCCGGATCGGGTGCGATGGGAGCTACGGAGCCGTTGCTGGGCTGACGCACGCTGGCCCCCAGCGGCACCACGAAGGCGGCCGGCGGCGGGCCGTCGCACGGAGCGAGCACCCTGGCCTCGTGGCCGCGACTGCGCAGTGCGCGGGCGAGCGCCATCACCTGGTTCTGCACGCCGCCGGGCATGGTGAGGCTGTATGGGCAGACGAGGCCGATTCGCACGGCGCGCAGGTTACCGGCCCCGGTCCGCGCCGGGAACGGGGCGGCCGAGGGCCTCGTAGTCGCTCGGCCAGTTGGGCTGGAGCAGGTGCCACTGGTTCGGCGCTGCCCGGATGAGACCCTCCATTGCCTGCGCCAGGTCCTGGGTGACCCGTGTGAGGTCTTCGCGCAACTTGCCGCGGCGCTCTGTGTCGAGAGGCTCCTGCACCACGCCGTGGCAGCCATTGCCCCGGAAGTACACCGCGGCTGGCAGTAGCGGCGCTCCGCTGCGCAACGCCATCAGCGCCGGACCTCCGGGCAGGGTCGTGCGTTCTCCGAAGAACTCGACCTCGATGCCACCGCCGGAGATGTCCCGGTCACACAGCAGGCACATGATCTGGCCGTCGGCGATGGCAGCCGCCACCGCCGAGGAGCCCTCCGACAGCGGGATGATGTTGAGACCCAGGCCTTCACGCAGGTCCACGAACCAGTCGTAGAGCTCCCTCGGCTCTAGTTCCTCGACAACCGCCGCGACCTTGTGCCCCATGACCGTGCTCAACCAGTGGCCTGCCCACTCCCAGCCCCCGAGGTGGGGCAGAGCGAGGATGGGGGCCGTGCCGCTGGCCAACGCGTCCTCGACAATGCCGTAGCCATCGAGGGTGATTCCGTGGTCGACGGCACGCTTCGAGAGGTGTGGGAGCCGCAGCACGTCAACCCAGTACCGGGCGTAGGAATCGAACGCGGACTGCACGGCCCGGGCCTCGCCCAACGGGCCGCTGAAGCGCACCCCTGCGCGCTGCAGGTTGCGTGAGACGATCTTGCGGTCGTCGGGGGACAGCCCGGCGATCCCGGCTGCGATCCCGCGTGCTGCCACGTTGGCCAACGGCGCCGGTGTGACCGCCATGGCGGCGGATGCGGCACGCAGCGCCGATACGGGGATGTCCATCGGCGTGTTCTACCCCAGCGTGGGCGTCGTTGTGCCGGTTGGGCTCAGCGCTTGCGCCGGGCCTCCGACTGGCGGCGCCGGCGTTCGGCACGAGCTGCGCGGCGTTCGGCCGCGCTGCTCGAGGATCGGGCGGCCCTGCGCCGCCTGCGGTCGGACAGCGCGTCTGAGAGCGCGGGGGTGGCCTCGGTGGCCTGGCGCCAGACGGCCACGAACCGCTGACCGAACGTGACGAGGTTCGCGACCACTATCAAGCAGAGTGCAACCACCAGCACTGTGCCGCCGAACAACAGCCCGACGGCCAGGATGATGATGCGCTCCGCCCGCTCGACGAACCCGACGTGGGCATCGAAGCCGAGTGCATCGGCCTTGGCCCGCACGTAGGAGACCCATGACGCCGTGGCGTACCCGGCGACGGGCAGCACCACGAGCCAGGGACTCGAGCCCTCTGTCACGAAGTAGAAGGCAAGGGCTCCGAACAGGACGGCGTCGGTGATCCGGTCTGCCATCGAGTCGAAGAACGCACCGCGCACGCTGGACTTGCCCGTGGCCTTGGCCACGGCCCCGTCGAGCAGGTCCGGGATGCCGGTGAGGATCAGTAGCAGCAGGCCGAGGCTCAACGCCCCCGCTCCGATCGCGATCCCTGCGGCCAGGGACATGGCAAGGCCAACAGCCGTTATCACGTCAGCCGTGATGCCGGCCTTTGCCAGGCCGCGGCCGACCGGCTTCATGGCTGCGTCTACCTGTGTGCGGAACTGTCCGTCGAACATGTGCTGGCCCTCCTCGGGGCCCGACTCGAGCCCGCCGCGGGCCAGAGTGCTTGCAGTAGTTAGCACTTTACGCGGGTAGGCCCCCGAATGGAAGCACCGCGGACGTCGCACCCAGTGTGGCACCCGTCACGCGCCCCGGCCACGCCGAGTCGCCCGGGCACGGCTTCAGTCGCCTGACAGCGATGTGCGCGAGGGGTCCAGATCGGCCCAGTCCTCAGGGTTGTCCTCGCTGAACCACTCGATCACGTCTCCGCTGACACCGTCGATCAGCACGATCCCGCGGCGCCGCGGCGGGTTCTCGGCCGAGTAGAGCAGGATCCGCCACGTCGGCCTCGACAGCCACCCGTGCCACACCTGCTGGGCCGAGGAATGGCCCACCGCGAAGCCGACCTGCTTCGACGCCGTCACCAGCGCATCGGTCTCATCGACGCGCAGCGTCCAGCCTGCGACCATCCCATACACACCGAATGCCAAGAGCAACAGCCCCGCGGCCAGGAGGCCCGCATTCACCAGCGCAGACTCCCCTTCGAGCGCCAGGAAGGCCAAGACCGCTCCGAGGCCGATCACGATGTACATCGCCGCGGGAATCCGGCGCCGGTTGTTGTTGGGGAACGTGTACGGACCCACGAACTCGGACAGATTCAGGTCCTCGGGCAGCTCATCGACGATCTCGTCGTCTGCGGCCACATCGCGGTCGACGACTTCATCGTCTGCGGCCACATCGCGGTCGACGAC
>JAAEPF010000020.1 GCA_024222295.1 Actinomycetes bacterium | reverse complement strand
TCTCGTCCGCGCCGCCTCCGCGACCTCTCTGCCGTGCACAAGTAGCACCACGTGCGCCTCGAACAGCGCGTCGAAGTCCGCGTCCTGCCCTAACGGTGGTAGCCCCACGGCTCGACCGCCGCGCTCGCCGCATACGGTCCGCTCCGGTTGTCGCTCACTATGCTGAGGCGCGTGCGCCTCCGTGGACGCCTCGCTCTCCTCGTGCGTACAGTTCGCGAACGTTTGCGCCACCAATGCCGCATCTGCGTGCTGCAAGTCCTCCACTGCGCTCTCTCTCAGCACCGCCGCCATGGCCTCCCGGTCGTACTTCTGCAGGCGCTCCAACGCCGTTGACACCCGGCACAGCTGGAAGCCGCAATGGCGCTTCGCCAAAGTCGGTGTAATCCGGAAGCCCGTCACCGCCTGGCGCGCCATGAAGAACGAGCTCGCGTAGCGCCTCAGCGTGCCCTTCTCGAGTGTGCATGCGAAGTACGTCGTGTTGCCGTACTTGCCCACCTCGCGCAGCGCCTCGAACCCCGTGTGCAGCATCTTTCCCAAACCGGTCGAGAGGCTGTACGACTCGTACGTCTTCTGCGAGTCCCCCGACGCGCCCCGCCGCAGCGCCGCTCCCGCCAACAGGTCGAAGCCCTTGATGGCCGCATCCTGCGGAGTGCCGCCCACCTCCACAGGTCCCGAGGGTAGTACGAGCGCGTCCGCTACCGTATTGCCGTTGAGCACGAACGCTAGCTCACCGTCGTGCAGTATGAGCGCCGCCCGCACGTTGGTGACCGATGGCCCCACCGCCACGTACGCCTCCTCATCACCTGCTGCCGCCGTGCGCACTGTGAACACACCCAACTTCGCGCGCCCTTCGCGCACTGTTAGGTGTGCGGCCACCGTGATGGTGTGGTGTCCGCCTGCCGCAGCGCCGTCGCCTTCAGCGCGCACCACGTACGCCTCGGCGTAGTTGCCGTTGCGCTTGTGCTGCTGCCGATCCGCGTCGACGTACAAGTACTGGAAGAGCGCCCGCTGGTCCTGCTGCACTCCCACACTGTGCGCCTGCGCACACACCCGGCTGCGCACGACGACGTCATGCGTCGATGCCAACAGCGATCCCTGCAACGCCCCACTCAACGCCTCCAGGTGCTCCATGCAGCTCGGTACCGTCGCCACGAAGAGTAGAGTGTTCCCTATCTGTACTGGCTTGCGCGGCCGCGCGTTGACGGCTGCAGCCACACCCTTCGGTGGCGGCCCCATGCACTGAGACCAGGTGTGCTGCGCCAGCTTCTTGACCACCACGGTGATTGGCGTCAGCTCCGCCGCCGCTGTCGTCGCCAGCATGCACTCGCGTCCCTCGCGCCTGCAGAGGCAGACCACTGAGGAGTCGTCGACCAGCGGCACCGCCACGCGAGTCCCCGCCGGGTACTCGGGAGGGGTCGGGGCACGTATCGCAAATGCAGGGCTCCGCGCTTGCGACAGCGCCAGCGCTAGCTCCTCTAGATCGTCCGCCCGCAACCCCTTCAGGAGTGCTCTGTGCAGTCGTCCTCCCGACAGCACGTCCTCGTACGCGTACACGAAGTCGCGAAGCGGCAGTGGCCGCTTGTTGAACATGTACGGCACGAATGTCATGGAGCCCTTGTGCGTTAACTGCACCTGCTCGCCCACCCAATGCTTCAGCACCACGCCCAGGCCGCGTTGCACCCCTGGTACGTGGCGACGCAGCAAGGTGTCGGCCAACCCGGTGTCCAGGAAGCCACTCAACTTGACGCCGTACTCGCGGTACATCGACGCCGCGTCGCCATTGCAGCAGTGCAGCGACTTCACCACCCTGCGGTCCTCCAGCAGCGCTCGCAGCGTGTCGGGACCCACCGCCCGCAATATGTTCTTGTTCATGTGCGTGTCGAAGACGTACACCAGCGGATCCTGCTCGCCGGCGCCCTCTGCCTCTGCTAGTCCGTCCACGCAGGCCTGCAAGAGCGATATGTACGACGCGCGCCCTCCCAACTCGCCCTCCAGATCGATCACCAAGGGGAGGTCGCTCCGCCCGCGCAGGCGCTTGTGCAGCCGTGCTACTGCACCCGTCACGTGCTCATCACTGGCGCACAGCGCCGGCCCATTTGGAGCGTCGTCGTATGTAGGCACGTTGGCCGCCGCATCCCACAGCGCCTCCGTCGTGAACACTGACTGCTCGTCGTGCCGCCGCCGCGTCACGATCTTCCGCAGACCCTCCAGCAGCCCTCGCCACTCGTTGGGCGTGGAGCCCCTCACCAAGATGTTGAGCATCCGCATGACGATCTTCAGAATGGCGCTGCTGACGGGCTCCAGCACGCTATCCATGCCCGTCTGCAGCCGCACAAAGCCGCTGCCCGCGACGCAATCGTCCTCGCCCGCCGCGATCAACTGCGCCAAGAACACCGTCGCGCTGTGTTGCTCTCGCGCCCAATGTATCGACGCTGTCGCCAGCGCACCGGCCACCCTCGACCGCTCCCCGTAGGTGTTCCTCAAGTACGCGCCCAGTTGGCTTCGGCACGTACCCTTGCCGACGGCCGCGGCACTCGGTAGCGTATACAGCGACCCTGACCCCGGCACGCGCTCAATGAGCACTTTCCACCCGCCGCTCTCGTCCGCCGCGAGCAGCACCATCACCAGCCGCTCCGCCTTGCTCGTCCG
>JAAEPF010000019.1 GCA_024222295.1 Actinomycetes bacterium | reverse complement strand
GGTTACCGACTCAGCCCGGAGGAGGTGCAGGATGATCGATCGCAAGCGCGTAGGGCGTAGGAGCCGCCAGAGAGGGGCACAGGGCGAACGTGACGTGGCCAACGAGCTGCGCAGCGTCTATCCCGACGCAGCCCGTGGTGGGCTACTGCAGACGCAGTACGGGCGTGGATCCAATGCCTGCGATGTCGAGCACACCCCGTGGTGGATCGAAGTCAAACGGGGTGCACGGCCCAATATCCAGGGAGCGATGGAGCAGGCGGTGGCCGACACCGACGGGAGACCTCCCCTCGTCGTCACCCGCAAAGATCGGGGTCCCTGGCTCTGCACCATGACGCTGGAGCGATTTCAGCACCTGGTCGGGATCATCCAGGAGTATCAGAAAGCCGTCGATCCAGAATTTCAAGTAATCGCGGCGGCTCCATCGCCCCGAGCTGCAGCCGAGCCGGGCCCCGGAGCAGCTCCCGGAGACGACGACGACGAGTCCACGTAAGCTCGGCCCATACATCGATCGACTCACTGCCGCGCGCATAACAGAGGCGAGGATTACGGGTGGTGTGCCCGCGCCCCATGTGCGACCACACAGCGAATCCCTCCCCCAGCATGCGCGCCAGCTCCCCGGCAAACCACTGGCCAGCGGAACAGGAGTACAGGATCACCGTCCCCTGCTCGGTCGCGCTCTGGATGCCCGCGGCGAGGCACGCCGCGCCGTCCCGTCCATGAAAACCCAACCCGATGCCCCGGGGAAATCCGTGGCAGAAAAATGCCACCTGCTGCAGGCCCCGATGCTGGGGTCGGAACAATTGATCGAGCACTGCGTCGCGCACCTGCTGCGCGCTCAGACCCTCGGCATCGAGAAACAGTTCAGACGCCTGGTTCGCTCGCGACCATGCCGTGCCCTCCGGCACGAATGCACCGGAGGCATCGTGTTTGCCGGGTCGATTTACGGCGGCGATCAATGCGAGATTCAGCGCGGGGGCGGTAGGTCGTCCGGGTGTGGGGGCCGAGCCGGAGGGCTCAGGGGCAGCTTGATCGATCGACCCGACTCCGCCGGGTGCAGCAGGCTCAGGCGGGCCAGCAACGCGCGCAGCCGCGCTACTGCCCGATCGTCTTTTGGGCTGGGGGTGAGCCTCGTTACCGCACTGGCGGCGGCGAGGAGCGCCGCCAGTGCTCCCACGATCTCCGCCCAGTGATCGACGAGCCAGATCATCGTCCGCTGCTCCGCCAGAATCTCATATCGACGGGGAACGCGACATCCACGCTCTCGACGTGGAGATATTGCACCGGCACCCGACCCGGCTGCGTGTGGTCGAAGAGATCGGACATGTCGAACCGCACGGTCTCTCCCGGCGGCAGGATGGCATATTGGCCAGTGAGCGGCGAAGGAGGGGGATCCGCCGGATACGTATTGGTGTTCGGACCCGCGGCAAATCCCGTGGTGGGGTCGCCGTTCACGTAGTATTTAAGCGCTTTGTCATTGGGGCCGCCCACCGACGCATTTTGGATGGTCAGGAAATTTAGCAGCAGCCCGTGGCTCCCGCTCGGCGCGCTGCCGCCAATGTCCGCGGGCACGCCCGGCAATGGGATCACGATGCCGGCACCTACTTGGTAGGCGTAAACCGCGATCGGGGGTCTGACCTGCTGGGCCTTGTCTACGTTTGCGCTCATGTCATCTCCGTTTCTTCGCTGACCGTGCGCCAGCGCCCGGCACTCGTCCTGCTCGCCGCTGGCATGCGCGCCGCGGCAACACTCTCTGCGCGTCGCCGCGCATTGAGGCCCGATACCTGGGCCTCCTCGGCGGTCTGCGCACCGGCGTAGTTGCGCTGGAACGCGAGCAGCGCAGACGGGGCCATGAGATGAGAGCCCGGGATGCCCAGCATCATACCGATCAGGACCCGCGTCTGGTGCGGCACATCCCCGGCCCGCTGCATCGCCTCGCTCACCTCGATGGCCATGCCGGCAAACATCGAGGGATACACCGCCTGGACCGCCTCCGCGGTCTCCGTGCGCAGAGTGCCCGCGCCGAGATCCTCCAGCATGATCGCCGGGTCCTGCACCGCCCGATACGTCAGCAAAAAGGAGTCAATCTGACCCTGCCCCGGAGCCTGCGCCGCGCCAGTAAGTGGGTCGCGCACTACCTCGGGCAGCTCCGCCGCGAGGTGCAGCAGCGCCTTCGCACCCTGGACCTGCATCGACTGGCCCAGAGCCGGGTCCAGCGCGGTGGTGGCCCGAGTCGCCTGGGCCAACTGCGCGACGGTCAGATCCATTTGCTCCACCTGGCCCCGGATACCCTCCGCCAGGGCCATGTAGGTCTCCCTCTTCGCCGTGGGAGTCATGCGGTCCAGCTCGCTGCGATCGGGTGCACCCATGCCCCGCGTGATGGCTGCCCCCAGAAGATGAGGTTTGTATGCGACCCGCGACATCTCGAATGCGGGCTGCATGGCGCTCACCGCGCGCGCCATCCGTTGCCGCGCCTCGGTGACCGCGGTCACCAGCAACGCGCGAGCTGTCGGGCTCTGCATGGTTTTTCGACCCAGCGCGTAGATGGATCCGAGCGTGGGCTCCATCGCGATCGCAGCGCCCAGCACGATGTCCCGACCGCTCGCCTCCTGCACCCCACCGAGCAGCCGTTTCATGGAGACCCAGTACCCTCCGCCCGCTGCCGAGGAGGCCCCGTCGGGAGCCTGCGCTGCGAAGGCCTCCGCTGCCGCCCCCCGGGCCTTGAGCCCCGGAGCGACCTTGGCAGAGCGCGACTCCAGCGCGCGAAGCGGGCGCTCCAGAGACTTCGCCGCCCCAGGATCCAGCTCCACCAGCCGCCGCGCCTGCACCACGTACTCCTCGATCGCTGCACCGGTCTCGCGGAGGTCCGCTCCCTGGCCGCGTAACGTCGCAGTAGCCCGTGCACGGTCCAGTTTCCCTGCACCGCCCAGTGGCATGGGTGCACCGCCGGCGACGCCGTACAGCGCAGCCTGCGCACCCCGAACGCCATCCATTGAGGCCTGCGCCGCATTGACCGCCTCGCCCGCCGCACCGAGTGTGCTGGGCATCGCCGGACTGCCGAGCTGCGCCTGGCGAAGCTGGCCCAGCAGCTCGGACACCATCGACTTGGATGCGTCGTCCGCTGTGGTCGATGCCCCTGCCGCGGCGCGCAGGACATCTCCCGCGTCGTCAAACGCCAGGAAACTCTGGCCGAGCTGGCTTGCCCGGGCTCCGCCGCGCGGGCCACGGCTCTCCGGGATCGAGAAATGCCCGCGCTTCGCCGTCGCAGCCGTGGCCCCTGCGCGCGCACTGGGGCGGCGGGTGGCCGCGGGGGGAGAGATGCGCTGGAACGCAGTCCGAATTTTCGCAGCATTCGCCACGAGTGCCGATTGCCCCGCCGCCTCGGCACCATCGAGCGCCGCGAAAACTTCCGCTTTCACGTCGTCGAATGCCCGATGCGCTGCGTTGACCTCCCCGGTTATCGCCTCCGAGGTCAGCTCCACACCTCGCAGTTTCGCCAGCCGACGACCGATGAATGTCCCCTGCACTCGCAGCTTCGGGGAGTGCGCCCGCGCATCGGAGGCCAGCGACTGCAGGCCCGCTGCTGGCGGCGCAGGGGGGCGCGCAGCCTTGGGGGCAGCCTTCGCCGCGGGCTGCGCCAGGTCGTCCACAGCAGCGTCGAGAGCAGCCAGTTGCTCCTGGATCTCCACCGCCTGCCGCCGCCCGCTCGGCGTGGTCGCCGCACCCAGACGTCCCGCGAATCCGGGCGCTCCCAGCTCCTCGGCCAAGCCGGGATCCACCGCCTGGCCCGCACCCGCGCGCCACTGCTGGGACGTTTCAAGGTCGGCATCGGTCGCATGCTGCCGCGAGACCATGCGGTCGAAGGCCCCGCGATCGGCATACTGTTTGCCCACCGCCTGCGCGGCCTCGTCCCCGGTGAGCAGCCGACCCGCCGCGCTGCGCAATTTCTTTTTGGCGAGGGGAGCACCCACGCGGTAACCCGTCGCCATTGCCCGCACGCCACCCAGGACACCCGCTGCGCCGAGGCCCCACATCGCCCCGTTGCCCGCCGCGCTCCAGACCTCCTCGCTGGACAGCTCCCGATCGTCGATCGCAGCCTGGGCATACGCCATCTGCATGTCCCCGAGCGCACCCTCGGCAGCGAGGGTGCTGGCGGTTCCCATCGCACGCACCGCTGCCCCGCGGATGCCCGGCGCAGCTCGCGCAGCGGTCGCTCGGCCCGCGAGGTAGCTGGCCGCTTTTCCGCCGCGGGTGAGCAGATTGGCGGCACCATACCCCAGCCGCCCGCTCTGCAGTGCCGCCGCACCGACTCCACCGGCAGCGTTGGCTGCGCCAGCGATAGCACCGCCCGCCAGCCCAATCGCCGCCCCGCCCACGATGCCCCCAGAGACCATCGCGTTGACGTCGCCAGCGATCGCGGAAACCGGACTCGCCTCGCGGGAGGCCTGCACCCGAGCCCGCGCCAGGTCGTCCCCGAACCAATCAAGTGCCTTGCCGCCAGTCGCAGCGATGGCAGTCGAGGCTGCGAATGTCTCCGCCGAGCCGAGCGTGGCCAGCCGCTCCTGGACGATCTGCGCAGACTCATCGATGAGGCGCTGGGCGATCCGATCCCGGGAGATCTCCCCCCGATCCGCCCGCCGATAGATGCCCGCCTCCGCGTCATAGTCGGCCCCCGTCACCCAGCCGACCTGCCCCGTCCGCGGATCGTGGACATGCACCCAGCGATTGCCGTTGACCACCGCCTCCGACGAGTCGCCGCGGGTGAGCATCGCGAGATCCTCCGCGCGCTCCGTGAGGATGGCGCGCAGCTCCGGATCCTGCAGCGCACCTGCCGGCAGACCCTCGGTCAACCGACCGAATGCCTCGCTCTCCCCCTCCGCCTCGTAGATCGGAGTGGCTGCCGGCGCAGGCCCAGGGGAGGCGGGAGGACGATCGGTCACTGGCGGCTGCTCTTTCTCTGCACGGTGGATACGATTCCGGCGAGGCGAGAGTGGGCCGCATTAATCTGGCGAGGCTGCGTACCCTCGTTCAGCAGGGCATCCAGCTCCACCTTGTACGCCTCGTGCATCATTTCATTCATCTGATCCCAGCCACCCTCCTTCAAAAACAGATTCCAGCTCTCGGGGTTCTCCAGGAACTTACCGATCGTCTCCACCTCCCCAGCGTTCAAGACACCGCCCTTCGAAATCTGCTGGTTAAATAGCGCGATCGCCGCGAGCCGCCGCGCTTTGCCTTTGGCGGAGAGAAACTGATCCAATTTGTCGGCATCGCGGAGCTGGACATACTGCTGATAGGTCTGCCGCCATTTCCCCATACCCCGGTCGGAGTCCTTGTAAGAGGCCAAGTCCTTCTCGATGCCCTCGTAATAGGGGAGGGCAATCGTATCCTGCTGCCGTCCGACAGTTCTCCGCCCTTCCAGATCCTTCTTGATCGGGTAGTCTGAGGGAATCTTAACCTGCCGATCCCGCATCTTATGGAGTCGGTCGCTCTGGCCCTTGTCGAGGCGGGTCCGCGTGAGGGAGCCCACCCGCACGATCCGCCGCCCGCCCCGCTTGCTCCGCGGGTCCTGCTGCCACCCGGGGGGCGGATTTTGGTAATGGTCATCGGAGACGTGCAATGCCTGTACGGCAGTCTTCCCGCGCCCACCCCACGCAGCAATGGTGGCGCCCGGGGGGATGGGCAGACGGTCGGCGGTGAGGGCGTAGCCCGGGGCCTTCGGGTGTGCTGTGATGCCGTACTGGCCCACCAGAGCATGCTGGTCTGCTGGCGCAGGAGCAGGGGCAGCAGCACGGCGAGGCGTGCGCTTGGAGCGTGGCACCACCTGCGCCTTCGTCTCGGCAGCCTGCCCCTCCTCCGCTGCGCCCACCGCGGCCGCTTCCAGCCCGCGCTGCGTCGCCTCGCCACCGTCTCGCGCTGCATCCTGGGCCATGTCGGGATCGGAGATCGGCGGCAGCGTCTGACCCTGGCTCGCCGCGAGCATCCCCTGCGCCTTGCGCAGTGGCATCGCCATCGTCACACCGAATTTCTGGCGAGTTACCTGCTCGATCAACTGCGCATATTGCATGCGCAGATTGGCAATCGCCTCCTGGCCGCGCGCCTGGAGCACCGGGTTATTCGTCTCCGCGGTGATCGCCGCAATCCGATTCTCCGAATACCGGAGCAGCGTCGCCTGCATGGCGTTGCTCGCTGCCACGTCGTCCCGATACGCAGCCCTCATTTCCTGCGCTAGCTGCAGACCCATTTGCGCCGCAAACTGCTGGTTTTTGATGGCCTCGCGCTGGCTCTCCATGTCCCGCTTGATCGCAGTGTCGATGATTTTCAGAGCGACATTGGGACCACCAGTGCGCGCGGAGAGCATTGCGCCCGCCGCAATCGAGAGCGCCGCGCCGAAACTCGCAGCCTGCGAGTCCGTGCCGAACAAACGCCCCGGACTCGGGGCCATCGCACCGAGGGAGTCTGCCTGCGCCTGCAGCCGCCGGGAACTCTCGATGCTCTCCTGCATCGCTTGCTCCCGCTGCTCCGCGAGCCGATTCGCCTCCGTGCCGAGAAGATCGCTCGTCTCGCGCAGGGCCTCTGCGCGGGCCTGCTCCTGCGCCTGGAACGCGCGCGTCAGCTGGGCCTGCGCCCGCTCCTGTCCCGCCAGACCCTCCGCCAGGATCCCCAGGTTCGGAGAGCGCTCCCCGCTGACCTGCACCCGCGCCTGGGGAGGTCCCGCGCGGCGACCGCCGCCTGGCGCGGTGGTGGTCTTCTCGTCGTAAATGCCCGGCATCCCCTGCTCGTCGTACTCCACCCCCATCTCCCGCTGCATGGTATCCAGCGCGGTGGAGGGCCGCGTGGGTGGTGGTGCTGCTGCCGTGCCCGAGGTCGCCGCCGCCGCGCCAGGGCTCGGAGCAGCGACGGCAGGAGCATCCGCGGTCGGCGCAGGCTCCGCCGGGGTAGCCGATGCCGGCGCAGCGGGCGCTAGCGGCAGGTCGTTACGCTCCCCCATTGCCGCCGCCCTTCGCCTCCGCCGCCCCCTGGCCCGCCAGCCACGCGCCGCCCTGCGAGAGCGCCGCGAGGCCCGCGTCAATCTGCGACGAGATCCGATCCTTGCGAATCTTCGCCAGGGTCTCCTCCGCGCGCTGGCGCTCCTGCGCCGATGCAATCGCAGCCTGGGCCATGACATTGGTCCCCGCCCGAGCCGCGGTCATCTGCGCATTACGCATCGCCAACCCGGGGGAGATGTCCCGCCGACCGAGACTCGCGCCGCGGATGGAACGATTGAGCTGCCCCGCGGCCAGTGCACCCTCCCGCCGCGCCAGAGTGTCACCACCCATGCGCGCACGCAGCCGCGCTTCATAGGCCCGATCCCGCTCCAGCCCCGGGCGCATCGCACCGAGCGCCGCGCCCGCCAGACCCACCAGCGGGCTGGCGATCTCCTTCCAGTTTCCCCACTCACCGCCCGAGCCCTCAGACGGCCCCGGGGCCTGCAGCGTGTCCCCCGGTTGGGGCGCGGTCTGCCGATCTAGCCAGCGCTGCGACTGACGATCGAGTAGCTGATTTTCCGGAGACGATGGATCGAGCAAATCATCCAGCGAGGGTCCACCACCGGAAGCCAGCGCTGCCGCACGCTCCTGGTTACCCCACCCTGCCTCTGCCATCGCCTCGGGCGTGAAATCCGCGCGT
>JAAEPF010000018.1 GCA_024222295.1 Actinomycetes bacterium | reverse complement strand
CAGACGAAATCGTGGCGCGTGTCCTTTCGTTGCTGTCTGGCTTGATGGCTGAATGCGCTCCTGGGATCGGGCTCTGGATCTGCCAGCGGCGCGAACGGGCGCTGCCGCAGCGGACCCTCTATTGCGGGCTGTTGCTGCTGCAGCATCGCCCGCTCCTCCACGAGATCGACGTTCATCATGGCCGCAACCTGATTCCGCAGCTCTTCTGTGGACAGTTGGTTGTCAGCACGGACGGAGCGGCGGCCCTCTTCGTACGCCCTCTTGCACAACTTCCCGAGCTGACGACGCGAGGCGCCAGCGATGGTATCGTACTTCAATTGGAGGTCGTTCTCCTCTCGCTTCCCGTCCGCGAACGCGAGACGTCGATCCCGCGGGCCGAGCGGAAGCGGCGGCAGACGGTCCGGCCCGTCCAAGCCCAGCTGCCGGCCCACCTCCTCCGCCGCGTCGAACTGCACGCTGCCGACCCTGGCGAGCACGGCCTCCCTCCACCTCCTCAGACGCTCCTCGAGGCCTTCGACGTCCCCCGCGCGCAGCTTCGCGAGGAACGCGCCGGTCATCGGGTGCAGGCGCCACAGGTGGATGTGCGGATGGATGCCGCCGCGCCCCTGCGACTCCACGGGTCCGAAGAACGCGCGGACGAGCCCGAACGCTCCACACGCCCCCGTGGCGGCCACGCCGTCGGAGACGCCCGTGGCCCCGCGCTGCGGCGTGACGCCGACGACATGCTCCAGGAACAGTTCCAGCATGAGGTTCGTGACCATGGCCTGCGACACCGGGTCAGCGGCCACCCGCCGCAGCATGTCCCGCGTTGAGGGCATCACAGGAGCAGTCTCCTCAAGCAGCCGCCATCGCTGTACGGAGGCGCCCTCGTACATCAGGGACACCATCAGGTTCCGAGTGTCCGCGATGTTCGGCGTCGTGAACACCAGGGGAGGCCCGAAGAGCCGGATGTGCCGCAGCGTG